>SKQZ01000232.1 GCA_007118765.1 Candidatus Hydrogenedentota bacterium | reverse complement strand
TTCTGGACGACGCGGGTCGGGCGTTCCGAAATGCAGAAGCGACCACTGTTCAGCGTATAGACATTGACAATGCGTGTGAAGGGTGTCTCGGATGCAATCGCCGTTGTACGGCCTGCCGTAACCGCCATATTCATGACGGTAACTTCAAGCGGTTTATGAGCGACTGGCTCCTGCTTGGGTTGAGTATACTTATTTTACTGGCCTTTACTTCGAACCGGCGTTCTTGACGATAGCCGTATGATCGATCATACAATATAGCGGCTGTAGGGCATGTTTTCGAGGCCGCTACTGTGTGCGGCAGGCTTGTTTTGAGATGGCGTGCACGGAATGATACACCCGGGCGCAGTGTTCCCTATGTGTAATGACGTTTTTGGCGCCATTGACATGGTGTCCACCGGCATACGACACACTAGGGCACTGCATGGCGATAGCCGGATGTCTTGGTCTTCATAAGGCCGGAAGCGTTACAGTACGGTAATTACGCATCATACAAAGCGCCTTATTAAATGATACGCCATCATAAAGAGTTTCCAGGAGAGAATATCATGGCAGTTATGGACATCGTAATTTACCCGGACGCGCCGTTGAATGAGGTGGCAGCGCCGGTGGTGCGATTTGATGATGACTTGCGGCAACTTGCGGCGGACATGCTTGAAACCATGCACGCGAATGCCGGTGTTGGGCTTGCGGCCCCGCAAGTGGGCGTGAGCAAGCAATTACTGGTGCTGTGCGAGCCTGAAGGCGAACCGTTGTGTCTCGTGAATCCGGAGATTGTGGAGATGGACGGCAAAGCCCATGAGGAGGAGGGATGCCTCAGTCTGCCCGAACTGTTTGCGCCGGTGTCCCGTGCCACCCGTATCCGGGTGCGTGCGCAGGATGCACAAGGCGACACGGTGGATTTTGAAGCGCACGGTTTTTTGGCGCGTGTCATTCAACATGAGTATGATCACCTGCAGGGCAAGGTGTTTATAGACAGGCTTGACGCGTTGACGCGGACATCTGCACTGGATGAATGGGCGGAGATACGGGCGCAAATTGATGCGGGAACGCTCGCGGCGGATTAACGTCAAGGAACGGCATGTTTATTCAATCTCCCATTGTCGAACGACTAATAGAATCATTCCGCAGGCTGCCGGGGGTGGGACGCAAGTCGGCGGAACGGTATGCGTTGCACCTGTTGTCAATGCCGCCGGAGCAGGCGTTTGATTTCAGCGCCGCCATGCGCGAGGCAAGAGAAGGCATTACATGGTGTCCGGTGTGCCGGAATCTCACCGACACAACACCGTGTGTGGTGTGTGCGGATGATCGGCGTGACCAGAGCCTGATATGTGTTGTGGAGCAGCCCACGGGCGCCATGGCCATTGAGAAGGGCGGCGCTTATCGTGGGGTGTACCACGTGCTGCATGGTGTGCTGAACCCGTTGGAAGGCATTGGCCCTGACGAGTTGCAACTGGAACTGCTGTTCAACAGAGTGAAAGGCGGCAATATCTCCGAAGTAATCGTGGCCACAAACACCACCGCCGAAGGCGAGGCCACCGCCCTTTATCTCGCGCGGCGGATGGGTGCGTTGGGCGTACAGGTCAGCCGAATCGCCCATGGCGTGCCCATGGGCGGCGGTGTTGAATACGCCGATGCAATGACCCTTGCCCATGCCCTTGAAGGCCGTTCGCGCATCTAACCCGCATATTTCACAAGATTTCTATTGCGCCTGCGAATCTTACACCATATCAGGCACTTTACTTGCCCACCGACTTCGACGTGTACTAACACGCTGTCGGCCGGCGGCCTGCGCAAAGCACCTGCTCTGGCGCAATCTTCACAGGCTCACGCCAAAACCTGGTGAAATATCCGGGCTAACCGCTATTCTACTTCCAACTCCACTGTTTCCGGCGGCGTGTAGCCCGGTCGCAGCTCTTCTTCCTGGTCATCCTGCATGCCGGGGCCATGCCGCAATTCTCTGAACCCCTCTATATGATGTATTCTGTGTTCTCGATCCGTGATCTGTTCCGTTGTCTCTTCGTCCACGGCTTCGTTCCACAGTGCGTCTTCAATGGTGTAGAAGAAGAGGGGGCGCGGGCCTTCATGCAACCGTAACCGCCCGCCGATGAGCACCGGCTCGTTAACCATATTGGCGGGTTCGCGCAGTTTTACTTCGATGATGTCGCGCATGGGCGGCGCATCACAGAAATAACAGACCAGCGGCACGGGCAGCAACATGAACTCCGTAACGTTGCGGAACTGGTCTATGGGGGTCATAAAGCCGACGATATTTACAAGCCGCCCATCTTTTTCCTTGAGGGATTCCGGAAAGGTGGCGCCGGTTATGCGACGGCCCTGCACTTGATGCAGTTCGCGCCACTCAACAAGCGAGACACCCTCTTCACGGTGCTGGGCCTCAACAACGGCCCGCATGCGTTCATAATGTTCGCGCAGCCCGGCGCGGCGCAGATATCCGTTGATACCCACAATGCTGGCCACAATCACCACCAGTCCGAGCAGGGTTGCCAAATCCCGTTTTGCACGTCTGCGCATACTGTCAACTCCTTTATAATTCCGCTAGATCGCGGGCCACATCGGTGCGATAAGCTTGCCATGCCGGCAAGATGCCCGCAATGAGTCCCATCAGAATAACGGCCGAATAAGCGGCCACCAAGTCCGCGGTCAAATGCACGGCGGACACATGAAAGCCCACTTGGGCCACCAGATATTGATTTAGCACGGCGCATACCAATGCGCCCATCAGCCAGCCGGCCCCGACGCCAAGAAGCGTTACCCAGAACGCCTCAATAATAACGGCGCCGAATATCTCGCCGCGGGTGGCGCCCAGCGCACGCATAATGGCCAAATCGCGTTTGCGTTGCAAGATGGCCATGTAAAGGCCAATCAATATGGACAACGCGGATATGGCCACCACCAGATACCCAATGGCCAACAGCACCAGTTTGGCGATGCCCAACAGCTGCTCATACAGCTTTTGTATTTCCTGAATGGGAATGGCGGCCATGGCGTTGTAGTTCCGGTTCACCAGTTCTTTGAATTCAAACCGTATTGCGGGCGATGCCAGTTTGATGAGTGCGGCGGTGATGTCGTCATGGGGACGTCGGTGGTCGCATTCGGCTCCGTGCTCGTGATGGTGGTCACAATGGTCATGCACGTCCCATACGTCTTGAATACTACAAAAAATCGCCCGGTCATTTGGCGACCCGGAGCGTTCCATAATACCCACCACCGTATACGGGTGATCGTCATGCACTTCGGCATAAGGCGAGTCCACGAATCCATGGGTGCCGTAAAAGGTGGATCCAAGGGTCAGCCGGGTATCCTCGGCGACATTGGCGCCGATAACCACTTCGAAGGAGTCTTCAAAGTAGCGTCCCTCGGCCAATGCGTACGGCGTTCTATCGCCCCAGGTAAAGTCCATCAGATCAGATGTGGTGCCCACAATACGGTAGCCGCGATAGGTATCGCCCATGCCAATCGGAAAGGCGGCCACCACATCTTCGTGTTCCTTTAACTCGTTGAAAATGGATATGTCCATATTGCCCGTGGGCGCGTCCAGAAAATACACCGTGCTCAACACCAGCTGCAACGGATTGCCTTTGGCGCCAATGACGATGTCAAAGGCCTGGCCTTCCTCTTCAAAGCGCCGCTGTGTTTCTTCGCGCAGGGTCAGCACCGCCGAAATCAGCCCCACGCCCAATGCAACAGACAAAATGGTCAATGCCGTGGTTAGTTTCCGGTTCCACAGATAGCTCCATGCAATTCTCCATAAACTCATGACTGGCTCTCCTTCACCAGATCAGTGCAATCAAACAATTGTGGCAACCGTTCGGCAATGCCCCGGTCATGTGTCACCAACAACAGGGTAACGCCCTCTTGTTCACACAATTCAAGCAACAGTGACATGACGCCCTCCGCAGTCTTGGGATCAAGGCTGCCCGTGGGCTCGTCCGCCACAATCAATTTCGGTTCATTCACCAACGCCCGCGCAATGGCCACGCGCTGACGTTCTCCCACGCTCAAAATCCCCGGCTTGCTGTTCATGCGATGGCCGAGCCCGACCCGTTCCAGCATGGCCCGGGCACGCGCTTTCCATTCTTTGTCGGGAACCACGTCGGCAAAACGCATGCCCACAATCACGTTTTGCAATGCCGTGAAGGGGGCCAACAGATTAAATGTCTGAAACACAAACCCGATGCGTTCCCCGCGGAATGCGTCCAGCCGGCTTTCCGAGAGGTTCTGGATCTCTTCGTTGTCTACGCGAATAACACCCTCATCGGCGCGCAGCAGGCCGGTGGTAAGATTAAGCAGCGTTGATTTGCCGCAGCCGCTGGGACCGAACAGCGAGACCCGCGCTCCGGGTTCCGCATGGAAGTGTTCACAATAAAACGTGACGCCGGGGCCCAGGCGACGCTTTACATGTTCAAGCAATACCATAAAGGGCATATCTCCTATGTGTGAATGGCGCACCTGCTACAGGGCGGGACATAAGAATAACGAACGCTGGCTGCCATAAGCAATACAGTGGCAGGCGCCAAACTTATTCCCGGTAAAGGTGGACATCTGCGGGAACACACAAATAGTTACCGCAGATGCGTTGTATGCAGGATGTGATTATGGTGGCGCTATAGAATGGGCTCCACCCGTTCGCTGTAGATGTGACCGGCTTCGTGTAATACAATGCCGCCCGCATCCAGAGGAAACTGTGTGCCCACGGGGAGCGGGATGCCTTCAATGTTTTCCCATGTGCCGCCGGGGCCGCTGCTGCCGGGCCAGCGAATGAATTCAACGTGACCGTCCATAAACAAGACATTGCCGCCGCCGGGGATGTGATTGAAATGCCCGGGATCATCGCAAATCACGTCCCAGAATATGGCAATGGTGGACTGTGCCTGTGCGGAGGCGCCGGGGTTGTTAATGTCTGTAATCAAGAAACGCTCAATACCCTCGCGCAAACGATGAATGGTGTTGCCGCCGCCATTGCCGGAACCCGGGGTGACGGACCAATCGTCATGAACCACATCGGGATTCGCGAGAATGCGCTCCGCCAAACTGTCGGGGTTGCCTTCCTCAAGGACATTCTGCTCAAAAATCGCCAGTTTTTCCGGTGTATCAAGCATGTTTTCCGTGATAACCCATCCGAAATAGGTATAGGGATAATCGCCCACTTCGCACGGCTCCACGATTCCATTGTTTGTAAACCCGTCTATTTCGCGCCAGAAGGGGCTGTCGGTCTGTCCCTGATCCCACCGCTCCAATGCGGTGCCGCCGCCAATGGAACTGGGGCAGATAAGCACATTGAGGTCGGTCAGATACTCGGGGTATACCGACGCGACGTCGAACATTTGTTCCATGGAGTGAATGGCGCCATCGCAGCCACGCGTTTTAAGCGGGGGAAACGCTTCGCCCCGGCTTTCATTGGCATACATCTTTAGCATCAAGCCAATTTGCCGCAGATTATTCTGGCAGCTGGCCCGGCGCGCCGCTTCTCGCGCACGGGACAGCGCGGGTAATAGTATGGCCGCCAAAATGCCGATAATGGCGATTACGACCAGCAGTTCAATGAGGGTAAATCCTTTTCGAGTCAACATCGGATAATTCCTTTCGGTACGTTTTGTGAGATAGCACAAGGAGAAATAGTTACGTTTCGGATGTCAGTCGGAGACTTTATTAAAACATAGCGACTGACATTACACGCTTGATAGGCAGGGGACCGTTCAAGAGGCGGTGTTTGGTTTGTAACGAATTAAAACGTTATGGGAAGGATGGGTGGTCCGCGGTAAGACACAAATATTGTCGCCGGCACCGGTGTGAATATGTGTGCAGGCGGCAGCAATTTGGCCCGGACAGATTTGTGGATACATGCGGTAAAATAAAAACTTACCGCGAATGTCAACATAACCTTAATGATGCAGAAAGGACAGTAATCGCCCGGGAGGTGGTCTTCTGCGTCGTGGTGTAGGAAGGGGATTACTTCATGAAACTGAATAATGACAAAGAGCGCCACCAGCGCTACGGTCGCACACCAAAATAGCCGTGCACGGCGTGTAGCCAAGGTGTTTTTGTCGCAGCAGTTCATGAGTTGTACTCTTCTTCAGAAACAAAGACATGCCGACCGGAAGAATTACCGGAAAATACTTGAGACGCCTTCGGCGCCCCAGCGCACATCTTCGCGTGCGCCGCGCAGGGTGTTGCACGACGTGAGCGTCATGACAACGATCACGACGGCTACAATACCAAACACCCACTTTTTCATAGCATGCCACCGTTTTTGTTATTGCCGCAAAATGCAGCAGCACTTGTTAACGCAAACGATTACTTGATAAGCATAGTATACAGAATACAGAAAAGCGTTGCAAAAAAATGACCACGTCGAATAACAGGCCGGGCGCAATGCCGTCTACCCATGAACCTGTTGAAACAGGGCGGCGAATTTCGCCTTAATCTTCTGTGCCGCATCCACTTCCA
>SKQZ01000161.1 GCA_007118765.1 Candidatus Hydrogenedentota bacterium | reverse complement strand
ATGCGCCTCAAGTCCCACTACGTCATCCAGCCGAAACATCTGTGGGCGAATATTGCGCACCTGGCCCGGACCCAGGACGATGATCTGCTCAACACGCTGCAGGCAGGGTTCTCATACATTGAGAACGAATCGTTTGAAAGCACCTTCTCGGGGCTGTTCTCGGAGATCAACCTCGGCTCGGATAAGCTGGGCAAGACCTACCAGACCCGCAACGCAAAACTCTGCACGATCATCCAGAAGATCGCCGAGGGGCTGGCCACGTTTTCGACGGACGCGGACACGCTGGGCGACGCCTACGAGTACCTCATCGGCCAGTTCGCCGCCGGGTCGGGCAAGAAAGCGGGCGAGTTCTACACACCCCAGCGCATCAGCGACATCCTGTCCGCCATCGTCACCCTCGATGGCCAGGCCCCTGAGACCGGCCCCCGGAAGAAGCTGGCAAGCGTGCTGGACTTTGCCTGCGGGTCGGGGTCGCTGTTGCTGAATGTCCGCCACCGGGTGGTCGATGCCGGGGGAAGCGTGGGCATGGTCTACGGCCAGGAGAAGAATATCACGACCTACAACCTCTGCCGCATGAACATGCTACTGCACGGGATGAAGGATTCGGAGTTCGAGATTTACCACGGCGACACGCTGACCAACGACTGGGACATGCTCCGCGAGCAGAACCCGGCCAAGAAGCCGACGTTCGACGCGGTAGTCGCCAACCCGCCCTTCAGCTACCGCTGGGACCCCACCGAGGCCCTCGGCGAAGACATGCGCTTCAAGAACCACGGCCTGGCGCCGAAGAGCGCGGCCGACTTCGCCTTTCTGCTGCACGGCTTCCACTACCTCAAAGAAGAGGGCGTAATGGCGATTATCCTGCCCCACGGCGTGCTGTTTCGCGGAGGGAAAGAACAGGCGATTCGGCAAAAACTGCTCGACGACGGGCATATCGACACGGTGATCGGACTGCCGGCGAATCTGTTCTACTCGACGGGTATTCCGGTCTGCATCCTCGTGCTCAAGAAGTGCAAGAAGCCGGATGACGTGCTGTTCATCAACGCCGCCGAGCACTTCGAGAAGGGCAAGCGGCAGAACTGGCTTAATCCCGATCATATCGAGAAGATCATCGACACCTACCAGCACCGAAAGGAAGAAGAGCGCTATTCCCGGCGGGTCGAGATGGAGGAGATCGAAGAGAACGACTACAACCTGAACATCTCGCGGTACGTCAGCACGGCGGAACCGGAACCGGAGATCGACCTGTCCGCTACGCATAAGGAGTTGGTCGAAATCGAGAAGAAAATTCGTGAATCAACGGCAAAGCACAACGCGTTTCTAAAAGAACTCGGCCTGCCGCCACTACCAGGCCCCGAACAATGATCAAGTCAACTTGGTGGCCGATTGGTTTCATTGCCGAAAGCCTGTCATAAACAACCATACAGCCGGTGACAGCGTAACCCGCCCATCGTTCACCAACAACGCGCGGGAAAAAGTTGCGTTTGAGTGCATAATATGGTATAGTCTGCGTTCCTTTCCACACAACACTTGCGCATCGGTTCACGATGCGCGTCATCATAGTAACAGAGGAGCGAATCATGGCCAGAGTATGTGAATATAGCGGCAAGCGTCCGCGCGTCGGCAACCGAGTCGTGCGTCGTGGTAAAGCGAAACGTGAAGGCGGCATCGGGCAAAACGTCACGGGCATATCGAAGCGGCGGTGGAAGCCGAACCTGCAAACGGTGCGTGTCCGGGATGAAAACGGGCGCATACGCCGGGTAAAAGTTTGTGCGCGCTATCTGAAGGCGGGCAAATTTGTCAAAGCGCCGCGTGGCAGTCACGCTGCCTGGAAAGCCAGCGAAGGCAAATAATTTCAAGCGACAATGATGCGTCCCGTTTCGGTTTTGGCCGGAGCGGGACGTTTTGTTTGAGGATGTCCCATGACTTCGCCGCAAGAATCCGGTTCCGATATTGAAGTGTCCGTCACCGCTGTTGCCTACGGCGGCGACGGCGTCGGTCGGGTTGAGGGGGTGGTCTGTTTTGTTCCGGGCGCGCTGCCGGGCGATGTGGTGCGGGCGCGGGTGTACCGGCGCGTAAAGAACACCATGTGGGCGCGGTTGTTGGAGGTGCTTGTGCCCGCGCCCTGTCGCGACAGCGGGGGCGAATGTGCGGGACGCGCCTGCGCGGCGGCCTGTGCATGGCGAGCGTTTACCTATCCGGAGCAGGGAACATGGAAGCGGCGGATTGTGGAGGAGAGCGTCAAACGGATCGGCGGCCTTTCGGCGTCGGTTGCCCTGGTGGAAACGCCGTCATTGCGTTTGGGCTATCGCACCCGGGCCATCTTCCATGGCGACGGCGCCGCATTGGGCTATTATGCGCCGCGCACCCATGATGTGATTTCGCTGCCGCCCTGCCCATTGAATCATCCGCGCCTGAACGATGCCCTTGAACAGTTGCGTCCGCTGGGCATACGCGGCCATGTGCAGGTGACGGTGAACCCCGACACAGACGAAACGTTGGTGTGGCTGCGCAAGCCGATGTCGGCGGTTCGGGCGGTGTTCCCGTTGACCAACACCCCGGCGGATGACGACCGGGCGCAGTTTGAATTTGACGGCGTGCCCATTGTAAACGGCACGTTCAGTCAGGCCAGTTTGTTGTTGAACCGCCTATTGCGTGCCGAAACGGACAAACGCATCGGCAACGCCGACAGCCTGTTGGACCTGTACTGCGGCAACGGCAACCTGAGTCTGGGGCAGGGGGCGCAAACGTCGGTGCTCGGTATTGATGAAGACGCCGCCGCTGTTGCCGCGGCGAATCAACAAGGGCCGGGCGCATATCGCCGTGGTGACGAACGTGCCATGGTCAAGGCCATTGCCCGACAACCGTGGGATGTGATTCTGCTTGATCCGCCCCGTACGGGCGCGAAGGCGCTGGTGCCGGCGCTGACAAACGCCGAGGCGGGACGCATTGTGTATGTTTCCTGCAATCCCACCACCTTTGCGCGGGATGCGGCCGGATTGGCGGCGGGCGGCTGGGCCTTGACTTCCCTCGCCGCGCTTGATATGTTTCCCCATACGCCGCACGTGGAATCCATTGGCGTATTTGAACGTGACCGGAAGGAGTGCATGTGAACAACAAAATGATTTGTGTATACGCGGCCAGCAGTGATGCGGCGGCCCCGGTGTATCGCGATGCCGCAACCCGGTTGGGCACGCTTATTGCCGAACACGGACACGGCCTCATTTACGGCGGCGGTTGTGTGGGGTTGATGGGCGTGTGCGCCCGGGCCGTGCATGACAATGGCGGCGGCCCCGTGGTGGGCGTTATCCCGGAGAAACTGGTGGACCTGGAACTGGCCTATCAGGAGGCGGACGAACTCATTGTCACGCAAACCATGAGCGAGCGCAAACAGACCATGGCGCAGCGCGCCGATGCGTTTGTGGCGTTGCCCGGCGGGTTCGGCACCATTGAAGAAGTGATGGAAGTGCTTGTGCTCAAACAACTCTGGTATCATCACAAGCCCTGTGTGTTCCTGAACGTAAACGGCATTTACGACAACCTGTTCGCCTTCTTTGACACGCTTATTGCCGAGCACTTCATCAAGGAAACACACAAAGAACTGTATCATGTCTGTGATTCGGCGGAGGCGGCGTATGCCTTTATTGAAGCCTACACCCCCGCCCCGCCGCACGGAAAATGGTTTTAGTCCTCATGGCGCCGTCTGGCTGGAGAAACACATGAACACGCCCGCGCATACCGAAGCCGATACCGGCGCACGTCGTCATTTTTTTGTCGCGTTGGCCTGTGTATTGCTCTTCTTTTTTGCGTCCGGCTCCTGCGGCCTCATTTATCAGGTCATTTGGACACGCAAACTCGCGCTGTTGTTCGGCGCCACCGCCTATGCCGTCAGTACGGCGCTCAGCATCTTTTTTATCGGCCTTGGCCTGGGAAGTTTGCTGGGCGGACGGTTGTCGGACCGCACCCGATATCCGTTGCGCTGTTACGGCCTGTTCGAAATCATCATCGGCGTATGGGCGTGTGTGTTTATTGTGCTGCTGCCTGTGCTCGAACCCGCAGTGCCCGCGCTGCTGCGCATGTTTGATTTTTCGCGCACCACCGGCATTGTGCTGCGGGCGCTGTTGACCTTTGTGCTCCTGTGTGTGCCCGTAACGCTGATGGGCACAACATTGCCGTTGTTGGCCCGCTTTGTGGCCGGCAGCGACCGCACCCTCGGACGGCGCATTGGCGCGTTGTATGCCGCCAACACCTTTGGCGCGGTGTTGGGGTGTTTTGTTGCGGGATTTGTGTTGATTGCCGCCTTGGGATACACCCGCGCCACACTCGTCGCTTTTGCCCTGAACCTCTTTGCCGGGCTGGGCGCGTTGGTCGCCTCGTGGATCTACGAGCCGGTCGGCGAAGGGGCCGCAGACGCAACCGACCGCGAAGTGCATCCCGGCGCAGTCACCCCGCCGGACGCCGCACCGCCCGTCGCCTCCGACACCGCAGATGCCAGCCCGTCGCTCAACTACCTGCTGCTCGTCACCACGGCGGTATGCGGGTTCTCCGGGTTGGCGCTGGAAGTGGTGTGGACACGGCTGCTCGCCATTGTGTTTCTTGGCACCACCTATGCCTATACCACCATGCTGGCGTCGTTCTTGTGCGGCATTTCGGCGGGCGGCGCCTGCGCCGCGCTGGCTGCGGACCGTTTCCGCAAACGGCCCGGCATTGTGGGCGCGGTGTTGATGTTGCTGGCGGTGAGTGTGATTGGCATGACCATCTGGACCGCCACCCTGCCGGAACGTTTCATTGAAATGAGTCGCGCCGTGCGCGGCGACTGGGCGGCGGTGTCACGGGGCACATTCCTCCTGTCTTTTCTCACCCTTTTCCCCATGACCTTTCTCTTTGGCTTTGCCTTCCCCCTTATCCTCCGGGCATACCGCGCCGCCGACAAACGCACCGGCATCAGCGTGGGGCGCGTGTATGGGGCCAACACCTTCGGCGGCGTATGCGGGGCGATAGCGGGCGGGTTTATTCTGTTGCCGTGGCTCGGCTCACACGGCGCCATCCTAACGGTATCCCTCTTGCTGCTCTGCACGGGACTGGCCTTGCTCTGGCGCTGCGGCGTCACCACGACACGCACCAAACTGGCCACCTCGCTTGTGTTGCTGGCGCTGTACGGGGCGGCATGGCATGCCGCGCCCGACGATGTAAGCCAGGCGCTGAACGTGGGCTATGTGCCGCCGGACCACCGTGTATTGTTCTATCGCGAGGGCGTGGAGGGTACCGTGGTGGTGTCCGAACCCGAAACCGCCGTGGCGGGCGAAGACCGTGTGTTGTGGATCAACCGGGTACAGGCGACAACCTCCATTGAGCGCGGCGTCAAAATGAACCGGCTCCAAGGGGTGCTGCCCCTGTTGTTTGAACGGGACTATCCCGATGTATTGTTCATGTGTTTCGGGTCGGGGATCACCTGCGGCACCCTTGCCCTGTATGATTTCGATGTGATTGATGCCGTGGAAATATCGCCCGAAGTATTGGAGGCGGCGCCGCTGTTCGACCGGGACAACCTCGGTGTGCTGGACAACCCCAAAGTGCGGCTGCATATAGACGACGGACGCAATTATCTGTTGCGCACCGACAAACACTATGACGTCATCACCTTTGAGCCCATGCCCCTGGCGCTCGCAGGGGTGTCCACCTTTTATACGCAGGAATACTATGAACTGTGCCTGAACCGCCTGAAACCCGGCGGTATCGTATCGCAATGGATCCCCCTGCACAGCAACGCCCCCGACATAGTGCGCGATCTCACCCGCACCTTCATCAGTGTGTTCCCCGAATACTGTGCGTTCTTTGTAAACGCCGACCTGTTCCTTATCGGCTCCGCTGCGCCGCTGCGCATGGACTACGCACGTGCGAAGGAACGCCTGGCCACCCCGGAATTGCACGCCGCCTTGGCGGACGCATGGCTGGGCGACGTTATTGAGGTCATGTCGTGTTACCTGCTCGACAAGGCAGGGCTGGACGCCTTCGCTCAAGGGGGCCGCATCATGTCCGACGACCGGCCCTGGGCCGAGTTTATCGCGCCCCGGCTGGTATATGCGCGTCAGGTGCCCGAGGCCTTGCAAGCCCTGCTCCCGCACATGACCCCGCCTGTTGCCGCCGTCGTGCCGGACAGCATCAGCGCCGAGGCCCGCGCACAACTTGAGCAACGGTATCAGTCGCGACGCCAGGACATGGTTGCGTTGCAGGCCTATTACAGCGGAATCATGCTGGACGACAGCGTCGCCGAGGGGTTCCTGTCATCCCTTGCAATAGACCCCCATAACCTCAACGCCCAATACTACCTCAAGGAAATCGTAACGGCGCAGGCCGACCGGTTGCTCCGATGGGAGGAAGCCGAGAAGGCCATATCGCTCCTCGACCGTGCCCTGGCATTCATGCCAAACGACCCGAAACTGCTGCGCCTGCGCAACACCGCCGAACAAGCCCT
>SKQZ01000314.1 GCA_007118765.1 Candidatus Hydrogenedentota bacterium | reverse complement strand
TGGATGCTTATCGTTTATGGGTGGCTCGGCCTGTTAATCGTGCCGATATCCTCGCGATTGCAGGCGTGGCATATCCCCCTTGCAGGCAGGGCATGCATTTACATGGTACTGATTTTCATTGTGGAATACATTTATGGGGTGCTTTTTCAGGCGGTGGGGTTGAAAATATGGGATTACAGTGGCTACGCATGGAATCTCCACGGCCACATAACGCTTGTGTATACGCCATTTTGGTTATTTTTGGGGCTATGGTTGGAGTATCTGCATAAGAAACTGGATGCATGTTCCGTAGTCATGGTGATGGGCCTCACGGGCGAGGATGTTCTGGCAGGGGAGATGCCGGAACCCGAAGAAGAAGAGACGGTATAAGACGCTTGTGAGCCGTGGGGTGGCCCGCGCTTGAAATATAATGAGCGTATGGTTACAATACACCCAATGGCAAAGAAGGAGCTTGTGTATGGATGGCTCGATAAAAGAGTTGATTAAGACATTGGATGATCCGGCTCGGGGGTGGGTGGCCCGCCGTGATGCCGCTGAGGCGCTGGGCAAAATGGCGCTTGAAGCGGTAACCGCGCTCTCGTCACATCGCAAAGATAAGGATATGGATGTGCTTGTGGCCGTGGAAAGCTGTTTGGAAACACTGCAAGCGTTGATCCAGCAACGTGAAAAACCCCGCAAGTATTACTCCTTGCGTGAACTGGCGATGGCCTGTGCCAAAAAGGGCGTGCGCGAGGTGGAAGAATACGAAACCGGTTACAGTTTGATCGTGACCCTGTCCAACGGCCGGAGCCAACGCCTTTATATCATGCGATATAAGTCAAAAGACGGCCGGGACATGGTGCGCTTGATTACCCTGTGCGGCAAATCAAACAAGGACTATGAGCATTGGGCCTTAAAACTAAACCGCAAGTTTAGCGACGGCGCATTTGCATTGCAAAAATGGAATGGCACGGAATACCTGGCGCTCGTAAACAATATCATGCGGAAGGAAGCCACGCCGGAGCTGGTAAAGCGTTGTGTTAAGGCAATGGCGGAATACGGCGATTGGATAGAAGAAAAAATGGAAGGTACGGATGAACTTTGACACGACCGACAATGGTCCTGATATTCAATATGCCAAAGACAACGCGAACACCCTCGGGCTTCAACCCGGCGGCGCCTATGCCGGGCGTGACTTGAGCGGCGCGGACCTTGCGGGGCTGCGGCTATCCAAGGCCGATTTTTCCAATGCGAATCTCAAGGGCGCCAACCTGTGCGGCACGGTGTTGGATGAAGCCAACTTGGAAGGCGCCGTCTTGGAGCAGGCCAATCTGGAACTTGCGGTGCTCGGCGGCGCCAAACTCAGGAATGCCAATTGCCGCCAAGCCAATCTAAAGCGCGCGAATTTGGTGGGTGTGCGTGCAGAGGGCGCGGATTTTTCGGGCGCCGACTTCTATTATTCCAGACCGGGCAACGGCATATTTGAAAACGCTGTTTTTGAGGGCGCGGTTGTTGAACGCGCCATTTTCCGTCGTGCCAACTTGCGCAACGCGGATATGCGTAATGCCGTCGGCACGGCCAATTTTGAGAACGCCGATATGGAAGGAGTGCGCCGGTGATTTTCGCCCACTTCCTTATTCCAGAAGTAAACGAAGCAAACGTATTCTGCGTGGCCTGCCCGGAAACGCGTCGTGCCATGTTGATTGATGCGGCGGCGCTGGATCCGCGCATACCCGAATTTCTTCAGGCCCATGACCTTGCGTTGGAGGCGGTGTTTATCACCCACACCCATTATGACCATGTGGGCGGCTTGGCCGAAATTGTGGCAAAATATGCGCCCACCGTCTATGCCGGCGTTGCCGAGGTGGATGGTGTGGCCGCGCATAGGGTCAAGCACGACGAACGAATTGCGCTCGGTACGCTTGAGGCGCGTGCGGTGGCGTTGCCAGGACATACGCCCGAGGGGATGGGTCTGGTGTTTCCGGGCATGGCGTTTACAGGCGACGCGTTGTTTGCCGGCAGTATCGGCGGCACCACAAGTTCCAGCCAGAAAACAACTGAAATGGACGCGATCCGCAACCACCTCTTTACGCTGCCCGATGAATACCTGATCCATACCGGGCACGGCCCCTCAAGCACCATCGCAGTCGAAAAGACATACAACCCCTTTTTTGGCTGACGCGGGGTGAGAAGCGCCTTGAGTAGTTCCGTACATGGCTTATCCCCAATAGAAGTGCCTTCTGCGGCATGCCCATAACCAGTTGTACAGGGGGTTTGCCAGTATGTGAAATGACGAAGCCGACCGCTGTTACATGCGCAGTCTGGACAGTAGCGGCATGATGATTCGACGGTCTTTGGTGGTTACCCGTACTGCAGCGCCTTCACTGCGGTGGGGATTGACCGAAACGCCGTCGCGGTCTACCTCAACCATGCCGTCGGCCAATGCACCCCGTACGCGTTCGACGGTCATGTTGTATTCCCCGGCCGCTTGCGGCGTAAACTCAAAAAAGCGAAGGCCTTTTCGTCGCATTGTTTCGCGCTCCTCCACAATCATTTCGCCGTCTGGAGTAGACAAAGACCATGCAAGGGCGAGTTTATCGCCCCTTCCCGAGACTGTTACCGTGTGCGGTTCCCCTACGCCGTCGGGTGAGATTTCAAAGGAGACACTGTGTGTTTCCTGCCTGCTGAAAGAAAGTCTGGGTGATGCATAGACTTGTTCGCCGCTACGCTGAGCATCAAGGAGTATTACTCCTATAACAATAAGTGCTACCACGCCGACTATCGCTTTTCGTGCTATCTTGTTCATAGGAGCCTCCATCTTCTGTTGTAGTGCCTGTACCCGCCTTAGGTTTTGACATCTCGACTGAAGCGATGTTATCTGAGACTACAAACCGCTTTCCGCTGCCAGCGTGTAACGCATGCATATCCCGATATTGCCCCGCCGGGTTTATCGCCTCTGCCCAAATATGTTGTGGGCATAGTTCTCATTCTTGCTTATGAGACAGTAAGCGACGCCTACCATCCCAATGGTACCATCTGGCTGGAAAAAAGGCAAACGGGCGCGGTTCAAAATCGCTTCTGATAAACGTGGCAATAGGGCTTTGAGTTCCGTTTGGTATAGTACTGCTGGTGGTAGTCTTCGGCAGGCCAGAACGTTCCCGCCTCAACAACTTGCGTTGCCGGTTTAATGCCGTTCTCTTCCAAGGCTTTCATGAGTTGCAGGGCTGTTTCTCTTTGTTCCTCGGTGTGATAAAAGACGGCGGAACGGTACTGTTCGCCAATATCAGGGCCCTGCCGGTTTTGCTGTGTGGGATCGTGAATCTCGAAGAAAAGACGGGCCAGTGTTTCAAAGTTCGTGCGGCCGGGATCATAAACGACCTGCACGGCCTCGGCATGGCCGGTATCGCCGTGGCACACCTGTTCATACGTTGGCGCTTCGACGGTTCCTCCGGTATAGCCGACCTGTGTGCTGATAACGCCATCGGCCTTCTGAAAGAAGAACTCCACGCCCCAGAAGCATCCCCCGGCAAAGGTTGCGGTCGCCGCGGGCGCAAAACGCAATGAAAGGGCGTTTACACAGTGACGGGTATTCTTCTCGGTGAAGCCCTCGCCGAGAAACACATGACCAAGATGGCCGTCACAGTTGGCGCAGCGAATCTCCGTGCGCCGTCCGTCGGCATCCGGCAGGCGTCGCACAGCGCCCTCAATTTCGTCATCGAAACTGGGCCAGCCGCATCCGGACTTAAACTTTGTGTCAGAACGATAGAGCGCAGCGTCGCAACGTCTGCAGTGATACGTTCCCGCCTCAAAGTGGTCGTTATAGATGCCGGTAAACGGTGGTTCCGTGCCGCCGTGAACTATCACGTGCTCTTCCTCGGGCGTCAACGGATTATAGGTCGCATTGACGCAGAGAATGGACAATAACACATTAAATGCAACCATGCTGATATCTCCTTTGTTTCTACTTTCGCTTAACCCATGCCGCTTGTATCCTATTCCCCGCCGTCGCATTTTCGTGAAAAAAATCAGCGGCACGTTCGAAATGGGTCTGTTCATTCCATTATGATCTCACTCTCAACCATAAGGAACTGCCCCAATGGACGTTGCTGAAAGCACACCGGCTGACTCACTGCCCGAGATTACGCCGGCGCTGTTGAAAAAATATGACCGACCCGGCCCGCGGTATACCAGTTATCCAACGGCACCAAAATGGCATGACGGTGTTGGCCCGGACTTTTATCGCCAGGCCCTGGCTGCTGCGGCGACACAACCGGAACGCCCCCTGTCGCTGTATGTGCATATTCCCTTCTGTAAAAGCCGCTGTGCCTATTGCGGGTGCAATGTGGTTGCCGATGCAACGGCCGACATGGACGCCTATCTGGATTGTCTTGAAAAAGAGATTCAAGCGGTGGCATCTTTGTTGCCGGAGCGGCGAACCGTGGCGCAATGCCATTGGGGAGGGGGGACGCCTACCTTCATGAATGTGCGGCAAATGACGCGCCTGTTCGAAGCCTTGACCACATCGTTTTCAGTGCTGCCAACCGCCGAGATAGCCATCGAAACAAATCCTGCCTCAGCGACGGCGGAACAGTTGCAGTGTTTGCGCGGACTGGGTTTTAACCGTATCAGCTTCGGTGTGCAGGACCTTGACCCAAAGGTGCAACAGGCGGTGGGGCGCTGCCAAACGCAGGCACAAACACAAGAGGCATTGTCTTTGTGTCGCGAGCTTGGTTTTCAAGGCATTAACATGGATTTGATCTACGGGCTGCCCCTGCAGACAGAATCCGGGTGGCGACGCACGATTGACGCAATCATCGCCATGCGTCCGGACAGGCTGGCCGTTTACAGCTACGCCCATTTGCCGCAACGCTTTGCGCATCAGAAGAATGTGGATGCACTGCAACGTCCCGATGTTGCAGAAAAATATGCCCTTTTCGCAGCGGCACGAAAGCAGTTGATGGACGCGGGATACCATGCCATTGGGATGGATCATTTCGCGCTTCCTGACGATGAACTGGCCGTGGCATTGGGTAAAGGCGTGCTGCATCGGAATTTCATGGGTTATACCGTGCAACACGCGCCGGACCAACTTGGCTTCGGGGCGTCTGCAATCGGAGAATTGGACGACTATTATGTTCAAAATGAACGTGATCCGGCCGCATACGGTTTTGCCATAACACAATACGGATACGCGACGACGCGGGGCATGCATCTTTCGCGGGATGATATCATGCGACGCTGGGTTATACGTCGGCTAATGTGTACATTTTTCGTGGATAAAGCGTTGTTTCAAGAACTCTTCGATCTTCCATTTGACACCTGCTTCAAGGACGAGCAACGTTTGCTGGAATACTACGCACAAGAAGGCTTGTTGACCATAGATGAACAAGGGTTGTGCATAATGCCGCTGGGCAGCGCCTTTGTTCGCAATATATGTATGGCATTTGACGTGTATATGCAGCGCGATGATACGACAATGTTTTCGCGAACTATCTAGTCCGGATATTTCACAAGATTTCTGTTGCGCCTGCGAATCTTACACCATATCAGGCACTTTGCTTGCCCGCCGACTTCGACGTGTACTAACACGCTGTCAGCTGGCGGCCTGCGCAAAGCACCTGCCTTGGCGCAATCTTCACAGGCTCACGACGAAACCTGATGAAATATCCGGGCTAGAAAACGCCTTCAAATTGAATATCCAAGCACGATTTTTCGTCTATTACAGAGACATATATAGCAATTAATGCCGACACTACGCTCGTTTGTTGCAGGTTGTTTGAAACTTTTTGGACGACAATGGAATGTAACCCGTAAGTGGCAGTTGTGTTGCAACAGCCCCAATTGACCGGTGTTTGCAACAAACCTGCCGGGAAATGGTATACTAACACTAGAGGCGTGGTTGTCCTCTGGCAAACCTGCGTTACGGATGGGCGGGTTGCTGAGCCAAAAAAAAATCTATGCGAAAAACCAAAGCGGACAGAGAAAGACAAGAAGTTTCGGGGAATTCAGAAATGAATTTACAGAGCCAAATAAGCAGCATTGCAAAGGCCATGTTTTTGGCAACGCTTGTGTTTTTTGCGCTGACCGCCGGCTCTATGGCAGAATCTATGTCTATACCATCGGAGTCGGTGGATGACCAGAGAATCTTCTGGGGTAATGCCAATAACTTTAAGAACCCCGGCTCGGTTGATTACATTGCCATCGTGAGCGCCACGGATGCCTATGAGGAAGCAAAACAGGTCGAGAGTGGAACTGCCCGCTACTGGATTCTGGTAAACAGGGCAAATGAAACTGCGGTTCGCGCGATTAGCGCGGTTGGTCGGGAAGCCGAATACGACCTGATTGTTGCCGCGGGTTATTTGGAACGCTTGGACCCTCCCATAGAGACGGAAGATATCACCGAACTGGCGCTCGCAAAATTAAAGTAGCAGGATTACATTTGAGCGCATGACATTATTTACTATCCCGCGCAACGAACAGATCGCGTTAAACCGCGGCGTACCG
>SKQZ01000366.1 GCA_007118765.1 Candidatus Hydrogenedentota bacterium | reverse complement strand
CGAGCGTCTGCTCCAAGCCGAAAGCATCGAGCTCTTCCAAGTCGGCCGGATCAAAGGTTTCGCTTACCTGCACCAGAATCTCAAAGCTGCCCGGGCTGTCAAGGCTGGTAAATACACCATCGCAAACATCATCCGCTACGCCAACGATGCCGTCCGGATCCTCTGCGATAATTGAAGCGGCAAACTCTGCCCACGTAGCGTGGTCGCCTGCCGTCACGGTATAAACCCATGCATTGTTAACAGGATCCCAGGCATCCGGGTCATCGCCGGTTACGGATACGCTCGGCGCCTGGGTATCCGTCACGGTCACAGTGAGTGTGTGCTCGGCATCGTTAAAGCCGTCCGTCGCGGTATACACCACCTCGTACACGCCTACGGCGGGGTCTTCCAAATCAAGTGCTTCGGGGATATCAACGTCTTCTTCCACGAAATCACCCAAGTCACACGACCCGACAAGCACCGCTTCAGGCAACGCAAACGGAACGCCGCATTCTGCGGTCAATGTGGCGGGGACGCCGGTTATCGAAAACATCGGGTCTTCCACATTAACAATAAGAGGCGCCTCTGCTATATTCCCTGCGGCGCCTGTGGCCCGGATGATCACTTCATAGGTACCGCCCCGGGGATCCGTGCTGCTAAACCCGACGGGGATCACGCGCTGCAGGTCATCGCCCGTAATGGCATCACCCGTGCAAGGATCAACGGCACTGTAGTTTGGATAGACAATCGCTACGCCGCACGGTACGGTAATCTCATCTTCTTCAAGGGTAATGACCGGTTCATAATCAACAATCACCACCGTCAGTGTACGCTGCACTTCCGTGCCCGCACTGTCCATAACCGTATAGGTCACGAGATACTCCGCTTCAGGTACGCTGGTATCCACCTTGTCGGGATCGCCAACAAGTACCACGTCAACATCAAGGCCGGCCGTGATGTCATTGCCGCAGGCATCCCACGCCGTCGCCAGCGCCGCCGCGTCAAACGCATCATCGCCGCAAGAAACTTCCAGTTCGGGATTCTCGTCTTCAAGCGCAAAGCCGTCAATTTCAATGACGGGATCGCCCACAACGGAAAGGGTGAGTACACGTTCCGCAACGTTGCCCGAGCTGTCCTCGACGGAGTAGGTAACTTCAAAGGTCGCGCCGAGCATGGAGATATCAATGTCCTCATCGCCGGCGGTCTCAACATTAGCGGACAAATTACCGTCACAGGCATCAATGGAAAATGCACTGGGAAGCGCCCAATCAGGATCATTACAGAGAACGCTCTGCTCTGAGCCGCCGGTAATTATCAGCCCCGGCTCGGTGGTGTCTTCCACAATCACCGTGCGCGTTACAGTCAGTTCAACCTCATCAGCAGTAACCGCCGTATAGGTGAACATATATTCACCGACCACACCCTCGTCAAATCCGTCATCATCCACGTCAATATCTACGATGGGCGTGCCGTCCACGTCAAACGCTTCCGCGCCCGGATCGACAAATGCTTCGGCCGGCGGCGGGTCGTTATAACATTCATACGTCATGACCTCATCGCCAATCAACGCAATGGAAGCATCGCCTGCAATCGTTACGCGCCGTTCCGCCCAGCCAACATTGCCGGAGGAATCCGCAACAAAATACTGGATATCATAATTGCCCGGCTCATCCAAGAATGGTGTGGTCTCCGCGTCCACGGGCTGTCCTTCTTCGTCCAATTCCGCACCGCCCCATTCGTTAAAGATGCTCTCCATGCTTGCAACCATTTCTGCGCCGCCAAGCCCGTATACAAGATAGGTCTCATAAATCTGTGCCGCATTGCGCAGGAAAATGACGCCAATCTCATGGGGCATTATGTCCAACGCAAGCATGTCGCCGTCGCAAAGGTCAATAACCGAGGCAAAACCGTATTCCTCGTATTCGTCATCGTTCTCCAGCCATATTGACGTATCGCCGGCAAGCACAATGTCCGGCGGCGTCATATCCGGGTCACAAGGATTCAGCCACCAGGTGCCCGCGCCTTCAGTAGTGCCCGAAACCTCCTCGCCCAGTTCCAGCACCACCGCAGCATCCGGCGTGTCATTGTCCGCCTGTGCAAGCACCGGCGCCGCCGCCAGAATCAGCGCGCACAGCAACGCCCCTGACAAGGCGCCTGTAAAAAGCCATCTATTCATTACGCAAATCCTCCTTCGCTTACGCCGACACCAGCGTCGGCAGACTGCTGTTTGGTGCTCACTGCTTCCATACAACCACGGCAGACACAGCGAACACTATAGTTGCATATCAATCCAGATTCCTACAGTAACGTTCACAGCCGGCAAGTGCGCATCCACAAGCACGCGCCCCCGCCATGGCTGCAAGTCAATATCATCATCTGGAACCGTGACCTATTTTACTTGTACATCCTTAACAATAATACCATGTCTCCACGGGAATGTCAATAGTTTTCGTCGTTATGCCGCTTGGTCATGCGGCACACACTGTGGCAGCGTTATTCTCGTATGGAAGATGCGCCTGTTGTATGGCGTCAAAATCGAAAGGGTATGTGTTTTGGATGACAACAACGACCTTGCGGCAAGCGTTGCCGCCTCCCTTGAAACCACTCCCGCCCTGCTGCCCTACATGCCCGCGCTGTTGGCGGACTTATGGGCGCTGGGCGCCGACCCGGACATGACGGCACAACTGTTGGCGCCCATGCTGCCGCCCCATGCGCATGTCCTTGACCTCGCCTGCGGCAAGGGCGCGGTGGCGGTGACATTGGCACAACGGCTGGGCTGCCGCGTGCTCGGACTGGATGCCATACCCGCCTTTCTTGACGAGGCCCGGGCCATGGCCAAAAAACACGGTGTGGAGGCCTTGTGCCGCTTTGAACAGTGCGACATCAGAACGTACTGTCGGAACCCCGACCAACGCTTCGATGCCGTAATACTGAGCGCCATCGGCCCCGTCTTTGGTTCGTTGGAGGCGACCGTGGGCGTTCTGCGGCAACAAACGAAGCCCGGCGGCTATATTGTGATTGACGACGCATGGCGCGAAGCAACCGATACCGCAATGCTCCCGCCTCCGGTGGCTGCATGCCCCACACACGCCCAGGCACGCGAAGCGTTAACGGCCCACGGCGATGCCATTGTTGTGGAAGCGCCCATGTCCCTTGAGGCGTTGCGCGCAGAAAATCGGCACAACAATACATGCATCCAACACCGGGTGGACCGCTTGGCAGAACGCCATCCCCATCACGCGGCCCTCTTTTGCGCCTATGCGTCCAACCAGCTTTACGAGTGCTATCTCCTGGAACATGCATACGGTTGTGCCGTATGGATTCTGCAGACCCGGCCGTGATGTCCGCGCGTGGCCCGTACCCGGCAGCAGGATAAAACCTGCGGCACGCTACGGCAACCCACAGGCGACACTGACGGGCGTACTGTCTCAATGCAGCTGTCCGCCCATTATGATTTCTTTCCTGTCACTGTGTATCATATAAGGGATTGGGGCAAACGTCATTTCCAGTAACGCACATTTATTTATGCGCACATACCCACGGGATATTCATGTGGTGAGTCAAACAACAGCACAACAAAACAGGTCGGTCAAAAAACCGGAACAACGGCTGAAAGCCATGCCCATCAGCGACGGGGTTGCCTGTGCGCCGGTGCGGCTCATCGTACACGATTCGGGGGAGTATGTGCCGCGCTATAATATTGCCCCGTCCCGGCTGGCGGCCGAAAAGAAGCGTCTTGAAACGGCATTGAACGGAGCATCAAAAAATCTTGACAAGGTTATTGATCTTGTTAAGTCGCGTGTTGGCGAGGTACATGCCAATATCTTTCTGGCGCAAAAGATGATCATTGAAGATGAAGCGTTGGTGCGTGAAGCGACAGACACAATCGAATCCCGCCACTTGAACGCAGAATCCGCCTGCGTGGACGTGTTGGACGCCTATGAATCGCAGCTGCTGGAATTGGACGATGATTACCTCAAGGATCGCGCCTCCGACATTGGCGAAGCCCGGCGGCGCATTCTGGAAATGTTCCGGCGCGAACGCAAGGAGGATGTTCCCGCGGAAGATGATGCACCAGCCAAAGAAGGCGACGCGCCACGCATTATTGTGGCCGAAGAACTTATGCCGGGCGATACCGTTGCCTTCACCGCCAAAAACACCGCAGGCTTTTTGACCGAGCGCGGCGGGCCGGCGTCACACGTTGCGATACTGGCACGCGCCATGGGCATTCCGGCGGTAAGCGGCGTACCCAATCTGCTGCAAACCATCGGCCGCGATGACCACGTGATCATTAACGGCACTACCGGCGAGTGCATTATCAATCCGAAACGGCAAACACTGAACCTGTATCCCGCCCTGGGAAAACTTGCGCCCAAACGCACGGTGGTGGTGCCGCCCGTGCCCGGGTTTTCCGTATACGCCAACATCAACACGGCCAATGAAATTGATCAGGTGCGCGAAACCGGCGCGGAAGGCATCGGACTGTACCGCACGGAGTTTGAGTTTATTCTGGCTGATCGCATCTTAAGCGAAGACGAACAATACGACCGGTATGCCGCCGTGGTGGCGGGCATGGAAGGGAAGCCGGTGTATATACGGCTTGCTGATTTGGGCGGCGACAAGGCGGCGCGATTCCTGCGTGTGCCGCCCGAAGAAAATCCGGCGCTGGGCTATCGCGGCGCACGACTGTTGCTGGGCCAACCCGAACTGCTCGCCACACAAGCGCGCGCCATTGCCCGTGCTTCCGCCCACGGGCCGGTCTATGTTATCTATCCCATGGTGGTGGATGAACAGCAATTCTTGAAATTGCGCACCCTGTTTATGCAAAGTATTGGCGATATAGAAACAGGTCACATTGCGCATGGCGTCATGTTCGAGGTGCCCGCCGCCTGCATTTGCGCCGAGAACCTTTTCAAAGAAGCGGATTTCGGCAGCATTGGCAGCAATGATTTGGTGCAGTACCTGCTTGCTGTGGACCGGGACAACGGGCTGGTCGCCGGCGATTACAACCCGGATCGCCCCGCGTTTTGGCGAGTGGTTGAGCATATCATCGCCGCCGCCGAGCAAGCACAAAAACCGCTGTCATTATGCGGGGAGATGGGTGGGCAACCTCAGTTTTTGCCCAAACTGATTGCACGCAACATCCGATGTGTCAGTGTCAGCCCCCGGTTGGTCGGGCTGGCGCGGGTGACGGCACGCCGTGCGCAACACATCCTGACGCCGGACACCGAAGTAAAACAGCAGTAATTTCGATGCGCCTGCCAATCGGCGTAAGGCCGGCGCGGCCCAAGGAGTATTTATTCGTGAAGATGCCCAATTCCATTCAGCGCATGACAAGACAACGACGCATCCTGCTTGATGTGTTGGACAGAAAAAACTGGCATCCCACCGCTGAAGAAGTCTATCACATCGTCCGAAAACAGGCGCCAAGAATCAGTCTTGGCACGGTATACCGAAACCTTGACATCCTGTCGAGGCAGGGAACCATCACAAAGATTGAAGAAGCGGGCACACAACGGCGGTACGACGGCAATCCCACCCCCCACTACCACCTGAAATGCCTTGACTGTGGCGAAGTTTGGGACGTGCCCGACGAGGCCGTAACATGGCAGCGCCCATTGGACGTGGCCATTCCCGGGTTCACCATTACAGGCCATCGGCTCTTGTTTGAAGGCTATTGCGCCCGGTGCATGGAAGAACGCCAATAGCGTCCGACATCGGTCTTTTGTCCCATAAACGGGAATTGTTTTTACGCCTGAAATGTTTTCAATGAGGGAAGTAAGCCGTCGCGGTAAATAAAACAACCTCAAAAGGAGAAACGTACACTATGATGAAAGCCGACCTGCAAAAAGCTTTTCACAAGCAAATCAACGAAGAACTGTATTCCGCCTATTTGTATGCGGCCATGGTAAATTTTTTCGAGTCGAAGAATTTGCCGGGATTTGCCACATGGATGCGCGCACAGACAATTGAAGAGTTGATCCATGCCGAGAAACTGATCAGCTACCTGCACGAACGCGGCGCCGACGTAAAACTGGACGCCATCGCCAAGCCCACCAGCACGTGGAAAAGCCCCTTGGCCGCGTTCGAGGCTGCGTATAAACATGAATGCCACATTTCGAAATGCATTGACAATCTGTATGCACGCGCCACAAAAGCAGGCGACAATGCCGCCGCGATCTTCCTCAATTGGTTCGTAAATGAACAGGTCGAGGAAGAAGCCAGCGCAGATGAAATTGTGCAACAGTTGAAACTCGCTCAGGATGCCCCCGGCGCGTTGTTTATGCTCGATCGCGAGATGGGCGCGCGCAAGCCCGCCATGCCCGCCGCCGAAGGCGAATAACCCCCAAAATACTTAACCCGGATATTTCACCAAGTTTCGTCGTGAGCCTGTGAAGATTGCGTCAGAGCAGGTGCTTTGCGCAGGCCGCCGGCTGACAGCGTGTTAGTACACGTCGAAGTCGGCGGACAAGCAAAGCGCCTGATATGGTGTAAGATTCGAAGGCGCAACCCCGCCACGGCGGGGTGAAATATGCGGG
>SKQZ01000292.1 GCA_007118765.1 Candidatus Hydrogenedentota bacterium | reverse complement strand
GCGTGAACGCAGCAGGTTGGGAATCGCGATGGCCGCGATGATGGCGATGATCGCGACAACGATCATCAGTTCGATTAGCGTAAAACCTTTGTTTTTCATAAGCTTTTCCTCCTTTGGAGTTTTGGCGCCGCTTACTGGCACACACTGTAAACACACTGTTCAACTGAACACAACACTTTAATGGAAGCAATCTTCATGCCAAAACCAAACGATGCAGAAATGCCTGCAAATGATGGATTAGCGGTTGGTGTGCCGCGCCGCGCCGTGGCATAAGTGCCGTAAATTGTCGCGCTGTGACAAATTTTGTCCTTTGAAATGGAATAGTGTAACGTACATAATAGTTGTAGTTGATTTATTAAACCGCAAAGAACGCAGAGATCTTTGAAAGGAGTGCTCTTGAACATTTTCCAGTTATGCGATATGATTCGCCAAACAGCCTTTGACATTCATGTATATCACGGGCATGGGCATTTGGAAAAGGTTTACGAGAACGCGTTGGCGCATCGGTTGCGGAAAAATGGCCTGCGAGTTCAACAACAGCAGCCGGTACGGGTATATGATGAAGACGGCACCTGTATTGGCAACTACAGCGCGGATTTACTGGTGGAGACAGAAATCATTATTGAACTCAAAACAGCGAAACATATTGCCGATGAACACATTGCACAGTTGCTCGGGTACCTCAAATCTTGCAAGCTCGAACACGGCCTTCTTATTAACTTTGGTTCATATAAATTCCAGATGCGGAAGCTGGCTTGGGACCCGACCAAGCAAGGCATGAAGAGATAAAGTCTGCATGTACGATGTTTCTTTGCGGTCTTTGCGGTTCAAAAACTTTCGTACAGAATAGGCACGGATCACGGAACAAGTTTTTTAATCGATGTCAAAAACCGTATGATACTGGTTTATCGCGTCCGCATCATTATGTTTCCGACGTCGTATGTTTTCCGTGACTCTCTGTGTTTTCTGTGGTTAAAGTAAGGGAATGCCATGCGTATTATTGCCGGGTCGGCCAAGGGACGTCGCTTGCTCTCTTCCGCGACATTGGACATACGGCCAACGAGCGACCGGGTGCGTGAGAATCTGTTTAACATTCTGATGCCACGTATCGCGGGGGCGCGGTTCCTGGATTTGTTTTGTGGCACAGGCGCAAACGGCATTGAGGCTTTGAGCCGAGGCGCCGCCCACGCCACCTTCATTGACAACAGCGCCGCAGCATTACGCCTTACCCGCGACAATCTGGAGCGCTGTCGTCTTGGCGGGGTAGCCTCTGTTGAACGACTGTCCCTGCCGGAGCAATTGCAGCCATGTCCGCATCCGTTCGATATTATCATGGCGGACCCGCCATACGCCTACGAGGGTTACGAGACATTGCTCGCGACGCTTGTGACGAAAGGGTTCCTGGCGTCGGACGGTGTTGTAGTTGTGGAAACCGGCCACAAGACGACGCTGCCTGATTCGGTGCATGAATTGTGCTGTACACAACAGCGTCGTTATGGCGATACGGCGTTGACATTTTATTCTTGACACAGGATGTAGTATCTGCTATGCTATATGCGTGAGTGGAAACACAATATGTTGTTTTCCGGACGACAGCGATAGCAGTGTAAGCGGTGGATGCGGTCGGTCTGGACACAACACAACAGCAGGGATGCCATGCTATGCGCTGTCCGTTTTGTGGTTATCAAGACAGTAAGGTTGTTGACTCCCGTGTTTCAAAAGACGGCGAGGCAACGCGCCGGCGGCGGGAATGCATCAATTGCGGACGCCGATTCACCACCTATGAGCGCATTGAGGAAGTGGCGCAGATGGTGATCAAGAAGGACAACCGCCGGGAAGCCTTTGACCGCTGGAAACTGAAAAGCGGCATCATGAAGGCCATTGAAAAGCGTGCCGTCAGCCTTGAACAGGTGGACGCCTTGATCACGGATATTGAGCGCGAACTGTTTAACGGCGGCGAACATGAAGTCAGCACGCAAGCGCTGGGCGAGGCGGTGATGGTGCGGCTTCGGCAACTGGATGAAGTGGCCTATGTACGGTTCGCCTCCGTCTACCGTCAGTTCCGTGATATTGATGAGTTCATGTCCGAGATCAAGGGTCTGCGCCCTTAACCCGCATATTTCACAAGATTTCTGTTGCGCCTGCGAATCTTATGCCATCTCAAGCACTTTGCTTGCCCGCCGACTTCGACGTGTCTTAACACGCTGTCAGCCGGCGGCCTGCACAAAGCACTTGATCTGACGCAACCTTCGCAGGCTCACGACGAAACTTGGTGAAATATCCGGGCTAACCCACTGAATTACCATGCGTGTCCCGCCGTGCGCCGGGCAGACGCGCTCTGTGTCGTTCCCATTCAATAGTGTTGCATGCGACCGGTGCTCTCTCCCCCACTCCGTCTTCTTTTTTCCGATTTCCCTTTCTTTTTTTCTGCACTTGACCTAAGTCAAGGAATTATCGGGCGTATCCGTGTACAGTGTAGACAAACACGGCGCACAAAGCGCTCAACAGAAAGGGAAATACAATGCCGATACGCAATATGATCAAGATTGACGAGGAAAAGTGCAATGGCTGCGGCCAGTGCGTGGTTGACTGTGAAGAGGGTGCCCTCGCCATCATAGACGGGAAGGCGAAACTGGTAAAAGAAAGCTATTGCGACGGGCTGGGCGACTGCATCGGCGGCTGCCCCACGGGCGCATTGACCATCGAACAGCGTGAAGCGCCGCCTTTTGAATTGCCTGAAGGCGTGGCCCATGCTCCGGCGGCCGCGGGCGCTGCCCGGCAAGCGGATGGCGCCGGTTCCCCAACTCCCGCGTCCGGGCCGGTTGCGGGCGCAGGCGGTGGCTGCCCCGGCATGCGTGCGTTTCAATTCAAGCACGCCGAAGCCCCGTCAAAGGCCGGTCCCGAACCGACCGACCAATCATCTTCCGCATTAACCCACTGGCCCATTCAATTGCATCTCGTCAATTTTCAAGCGCCCCATTACCAGAACCGGGACATACTTGTTGCGGCCGATTGCAGCGCCTTCGCCTGCGGCGCATTTCATCCGCGTCTGCTGCAGGGGAAAGCCGTGGCCATCGCGTGTCCGAAACTGGATAACCCGCAGGGCTATTTGGACAAACTGACGGATATGTTTCAAAGTGCTGCGCCTGTCAGTGTAACCGTTGTGCGGATGGAGGTGCCGTGTTGCCGCGGGATAACGCAATGGCTGCCGGCGGCACGGGATGCGGCAGGAAGCACCGTGCCCATTGAAGAGATTATCCTGGGCGTGGATGGGGTCATCCAAGGTCGAACGACCTATTAGCCCGCATCATCTCAGGCAATCGGCGTAGACGCACGATGGCATCCGATACGGTGCGCGGGCGAACAGAAGAACTTGTTGAAATACGTCATAGGGCGTATACTCATAACGTGGAACCCAGAACAGTTGGCAAGAAGCCAATCACAGGAGGAGAAGAACTATGGGAATGTTTTGTTTTCAATGTGAACAGACAGCAAAGTCAACGGGATGCACCGCACACGGCGTGTGCGGCAAAGATCCGGAAACCGCCGCATTGCAGGATTTGCTGGTGCATGTAACCAAAGGCATCAGCCAGTATGCGCACAGTGCCCGCCAGTTGAACGCAGCGGACGCGGCATTGGACCAATTCGTGGTGAAGGCCTTGTTTACGACCGTAACGAACGTCAATTTCGATGCGGCCGCCGTGGCACGTCAGATTCAAGAGGGCATCACCCTGCGTGACCGCGCCCGCGAGCTCTATGAGAAGGCGTGTCGCGACGCGGGTCGTGAACCGGAGCAATTGCAAGGGCCGGCGACCTTTGCCGTATCCAGCGACCGCAGCGAGATGGTGCGGCAAGGCGAGAAGGTTACCATCGAAGATAAGCTGGCTCATTTTGGCAATGATGTGGGCGGTTTACAGGAGCTGGTGATGTATGGATTGAAAGGCATGGCCGCTTATGCTGACCACGCCGCCATCCTCGGCGTTGAGGACGATGCCATCTATGCCTTTTTCCATGAAACGCTGGATTTCCTTGCGCGTGACGTGAGTGACGTGGATGCGCTGGTGGCGCGGGCGTTGGAAGTTGGTGAAAAGAACCTGCGTGTAATGGAAATGCTTGATGCGGCCAATACCGGTCGGTATGGCCACCCCGAGCCAACCCAAGTGCGCGTCACCCCCATTCAAGGGAAATGCATCCTTGTGTCGGGACATGACCTGAAAGACCTTGAAGCCTTGCTGCAACAGACCGAAGGCAAAGGCATCAACGTGTACACCCACGGTGAGATGCTGCCGTGTCACGCCTACCCTGAATTGAAGAAGTACAAGCATTTGGTGGGCAACTATGGCGGCGCGTGGCAGGATCAATCCAAAGAGTTTGACGCTTTTCCCGGCGCCATACTCATGACCACCAACTGTATCCAAAAGCCGCGCGACAGCTATATTGGCCGCATATTCACCTGCGGGTTGGTGCATTGGCCCGGCGCGACGCACATCAGCGACGGAAACTTTGCGCCGGTTATTGAGGCCGCTCAAGCCGCTTCGGGTTTCACCGCGGATGAGCCTGAACAGTTTATCACGGTTGGATTCGGACATAACGCCGTGATGGGTGTTGCGGACAAGGTGATCGAGGCGGTCAAAGCGGGCAAGATTCGCCGCTTCTTTCTTATCGGCGGTTGTGACGGCGCAAAATCCGGTCGCAACTACTACACCGATCTCGCCGCCGCAGTGCCTGATGACTGCGTCATCATGACCCTGGCGTGCGGGAAGTATCGTTTCAACAAACAAGACTTTGGCGATATAGGCGGCATACCGCGGTTGCTTGACATTGGTCAGTGCAACGATGCCTACAGCGCCATCCAAATTGCCGTGGCGCTTGCGGGCGCTTTTGATTGCGGCGTGAACGACCTGCCTTTGTCCATTGTGCTCAGTTGGTATGAACAGAAGGCGGTGTGCATCCTGCTCACCCTGCTCCATTTGAACCTGCAAGGCATGCGGATCGGTCCGTCGTTGCCGGCATTTGTGGGCCCGAATGTATTGAACGTGCTGGTGGACAACTTTGGCCTGACCCCCATTGGCGATGTTGAGAGCGATCTCAGCGCCATTCTGGGATAATGGATAAGGGCCGCCGTGATGAGCGCATTTCAATCAGCCGCATTTTATGAACTGCTTGGCAATGCCGAGGGGCGTCTCAAGCGGGAAGGTGACTTCCTGCTTGAGGCGCTCGCGCGCGCTCCCGACAAGCGCGTGGCCGATATTGCCTGCGGTCTCGGTCTGCATGCCCTGTTTCTGGCTGAACACGGCGCACAGGTGACGGCGACGGATTTAAGTGAAGGGATGATCCAACATGCCCGTAAAACGCGGCCGCACCCGTCCATAACATACGAAGTGCGTGATATGCGGGATGTCAGCGGCGGGTCCTATGGCTTGATACTCTGCCTCGGCAATTCTCTGTCGCTGTTGCAGGAAGAGACAGATCTTGACCGCTTTTTTGCATCGGCATACGCCATGCTTGCCCCCGGCGGTTTACTGGTCACGCAAACGCTGAACTACGATGCGCCACCCCTGCGACGTGCGCGTATCCGTGTGGAGCAGGCGACCATGGACGATGGCGACATTGCAGCGGTAAAACGGTTTTGGCCTGAAAATGACGCCACCTTGTTGTCCATCACCTATTTTGCGGCACGGGCGGGTTCCTTTATGGATGCCACGGAAACCGTCCGATTGCGGCATTGGCGTGTTGACCGTCTGATTGACGCCGCGAACAAAGCGGGTTTGGAGAAAGAGAATCTGCTGGGCGGGTTGCATCAGGCGCCCTATACTGCTTCGTCATCGGACATCGTGTTGCTTGCGGGAAAACCGGGATAATGGAAATGACACGTCCCGGTTTGAAATTTTCATTGCACTTTGCTACTTTATACATAGTAGCGTTTATCTGCTTGTCGTACCGAATTGCCTGAAAAAGCGCCGGGAAAACACGCGGGTGAATGTTGGATGGCGCTATGCCGTGGCGATGGATGCAGGATAAATAAAGGGCATTTGCAATGAACAGAATAACACGGAACCATGCGTGGGCCTTGTTGTCAATCGGTGCGTTGATGCTGCTGATTTCCGGCGGCTGCGACAACTGTGGCCCCGCTGATACGGCGCCGGATGTGGCATTGCGTGAACCGCCGCCTGTTGCCGAACATGAACGCACGGACATGGATGAAGCGGAAGAAGTGCCCGCGGAAGAAGATGTCGAGCTGCTGACACCTGATGCTGTGGATGATGAACTGCCTGACCCGTATGCCGAGGCCGAAGACGCCCCGGTACTGTCCCCTGAGCTGGATGACCGCCTCATTGATGATGTAAACGGACGCGGGGCGTTGCCCGATGGATTCCCTGACGACGTGCCGCTGCATGACAGCATGGAGGTGTACATGTCGCTTACGGACGGGGCCAGCGGCTTTACCATCCAGGCTGCAAGCGATGCGGCCGCTTACGATCTGGTTGACTTCTATAAATTTGAAGCGGGGAAAGAAGGCTGGGTCGAAACCATGGAAGCCCCACGCCGACGCGAAG
>SKQZ01000158.1 GCA_007118765.1 Candidatus Hydrogenedentota bacterium | reverse complement strand
CTTGCCCGCCGACTTCGACGTGTACTAACACGCTGTCAGCCGGCGGCCTGCGCAAAACACCTGCTCTGGCGCAATCTTCACAGGCTCACGACGAAACCTGATGAAATATCCGGGCTAGCCCGCATATTTCACCCCGCCGTGGCGGGGTTGCGCCTGCGAATCTTACGCCATCTCAAGCACTTTGCTTGCCCGCCGACTTCGACGTGTACTAACACGCTGTCAGCCGGCGGCCTGCGCAAAACACCTGCTCTGGCGCAATCTTCACAGGCTCACGACAAAACCCTGTGAAATATCCGGGCTAGTCGTGGATTGGGTCAAGGGGCTGTGTTTCCGCGATAAAGATGAAGGCGTCATACCGCCGGGGCACGACTGTAGGCACATAGTTGCGTTGTTCCTGTGCCGGGTCGAAGGTGACGCCAATGGCGCGATGGGGGAGAGGATCCGTCAGCAGGCCGCCTTCCCGTGCCGACGCAAGCAACAGCAACAGCGTTTCGTGTCCGATCTCATTCAGCATGTATTCCAAACTTCCACGCCGTGCAGGCGGTGTGGGCATTCGTTGCATTGCTGCGCCCCACTGGCTGCCGGCCAGTACCGTGCCGCGGTGGGTGCCGAATCCAACGGCATATACCGACGCGTCTCCATGTTCTTGGCGCAACAGCTGTCCAATGTTGTATCGGTTTGCGTTAATCATGGAGGTTGCCCGCGCATCGCCAATATGGGTGTTGTGCGCCCAGACAATGCCTTTGGCGTCGGGCCCGTAAAAGTCGTCGAGCCGTTCCACCGTCTGATGAAAATGAAACACCCGTTCGTTCCATGAGTTGCCGTCACGCGAGGCCATGGCGCGGTAATGCCGTTCGGCATTTCTAACCACCAGCGCATGTTGCTTGCCATTGAACCACGCTGCCGCGTCTTGTTCCCGGAGCGTGTCGGTTTGTTCGCGCAACAATGCCACGGCGGCCTCCGCGGGCGGCGCACAATCGGCAGCGCCCAACATGACGGCGCGCGCGTAATCGTGTGGGTCTGCAATGTAAGGCGTGAGACATTCAAGAATGGCCTTTGCCGCTTCGCCCGAGGCATCGCACTCGAGGCTTTGAAGATAGGCCACAGCCTCTTTGAAGGAGCCCTCAAATCCGTACACATCAATGCCGTAGAAGCCGACTTTCTTGTCTTCCGGCTGCTGATCATTGTATTCGCGCAGCCACGTAACGAGCGCTTCCACCTCGCGATTGGCCCACATCCATAGGGGCCAGCGATCGAAGGTCTTCAATGCCGCTTCGGCGCTCTCGGCGGCCCCCGGCATATCTTTCACATACCGGTTCAACTCGTAGCAGGCATCCCAGTCGCCCTCAACCGCAATGTAATTAAAGCCGTGCTCCTTGATAAGTGTGCGGCTGATGTCTGCGCGCCACGTGTAGAATTCCGATGTGCCGTGCGATGCTTCCCCCAAAAGCACAAAGCGTTTGTCTTTGGCCTCTTCGATCATTGGCGCCAAATCATCGGCATCGGATATGGGTTGCGCCAGCGAGGCCAGTATCGCGGCCGGGTCCTGCTGCGCCGCGGCTTCCGAGGTGACCGACAGCGGCATGCCGCCGAAAATCAGAAGTGTTGCGCCCAATAGCATGAGACCGTGCCTGAGGTGTTCCTGGTGCTTCATGTCAAACTCCCGGTTGTTGTGCTTCCTTCAATGGTACTGCTGCCATAGGCAGACCCTGTATAGGCAACGCAGGAGACCGGGGGTTGGACTGACATATCGAAGCAGAACAGTCCGTACCAATCACGTTTGCAACAGCAGAACATCCGAAGTATTGACAGAGGCGGACAAGGCTGACTACTGTTGTTCCAGCGCGATGATGACGGGATTCCCGTCAATCTCAACCGTCTTGGATGCCTCCGGCGCCGCGTCAACGAAGCGACACGTCGTGGCAAGGACTTCTCCTGCAATGGCATCTTCAAATTGCTGCAACGCATCACGCAGGTCATCGTCTGCGGCGTAAATGGTCAAGGCAATACGGGCGTCATAGGCGAGCCCCTTTTCCTTGCGCAGGTCTTGGGCGCCCCGGATAAACTCGCGCGCCCAGCCTTCACGGCGCAATGCGTCCGAAATAGTGGTGGACAGGACAACCACCATGTTCGCGCTTTGCGATGCGGCGAATCCTTCACGTGCCTGTAATCGCACGTCCACCTCTTTCGGTGACAGTGAAACCGTTTCATCGTCCACCGATAGCGTGATGGCCTCGTCTTCCTGCAACTGCTTGTAAAATGCAGCGCCGTCGCCTTTCGCCAACGCACCGGCAATGCGTTTTACCTTCGCGCCGAACCGCGGCCCCAGTGCTTTGAAGTTCGGCTTCACTTCATACATCACGTATTCTTCCGGTTTCTCAACAAAGGCCATTTCCTTGATATTAAGCTCGTCCAGAATAAGCGGCATGTTGTGTTGCAGGGCCTCCCGCAGGGCGGGATTGGCGACAATGATGTGGCACAGGCCCAAGGGCTGGCGCACCTTGATGTTGGCGGCACGGCGCGCACTCAAGCCGAGATTAACGGCATCCCGTACGGCCGCCATGGCTTCAAGCAGCGCCGTATCCACTTGTTCGTCCGTGGCCTTTGGATAGGGAGACAGATGCACACTGACCGGCGCGCCCGACAACGGCGCCGTGAGGTTGCGCCACGTGGCCTCTGCGAAAAAGGGCGTGAAGGGCGCGGACAACTGTGCAAAGGTGAGCAGACACTCGTACAACGTCCAGTAGGCGTCCGCTTTGTCCTGGCTCCAGTCGCTGGCCCAAAAGCGTGCGCGGCTCCGGCGCACATACCAATTCGACAGCGCGTCCAAAAACTGGCTCAGGCTGCGTGTGGCCGGATAGGTCTCATAATTGTCCAGCGAAGCGCGACAGTCCAACGTTACCTGTGCCAGTGCATTCAGAATCCATCGGTCCAATTCGCCCCGTTGCACGGGCGGCCGATACGCAGGCATGTCAGCGATGCGGTCGGACAGCTCGTTAATCTCCGTTTTGAAGAACTCGGCCCGGGTTACCTCGCAGCCCAGTGTCTCAAGCAATGCCTCCGGCGCACGGGAAGGAGAAAATCCGTCTAGATTCGCGTAGATCACAAAGAAGCTGAACACGTTGTACCAGCGCAACAGAATCTCGCGTTGCGCTTCTTCAACATTGCGTTCCGCAAGGCGATTGGCGGTGGTGGGCGGGTTCTTCGCCATTAAACTCCAGCGCAGCGCGTCCGCGCTGTATTTGTCAAACAGCTCCTTGGGGTCTGTGTAGTTCTTTAACCGTTTGGACAGTTTCAGGCCGTCCTCGCCATGAACCAGTCCGAGGCAGATACAGTTGCGGAAGGGACGCGGCAATGGCTTGTCAAACACCAGCGTACTGATGGCAAGGAGCGCATAGAACCAGCCGCGGGTCTGGTCAATGCCCTCACTGATAAAATCAGCGGGGAAATTGGCTTCCAACAGTTTGTCGGAACCCGGCGCATGGGGGTAGCCCCACTGCGCAAAGGGCATGGCGCCCGAATCGTACCAGACGTCAATCACTTCGCTGACGCGCCGCATGCGTGCAGACGCATCCTTGGGGCTTTGATAGGTGATGGCGTCAATGTAGGGCTTGTGTACGCGCAGGTGGTCACTTAAATCGGGGTTGGCCGCTTTTGCCTGTTCCCATACCTCCGTGCCCTGTACGTCCGGCTTGGACAACAGTTCCCGGTAGGAGGCGATACACTCTTGATAGCCCGTCTTCTCGCATACCCACACCGGCAACGGCGTACCCCAGTAACGCTCGCGAGACAGCGCCCAGTCCACGTTATTTTCAAGAAACTTGCCAAAGCGGCCGTCGCGGATGTGTTCAGGTTGCCAGCGGACATGACCGTTGTTGTCCAAAAACGCCTCCCGAAAGTCCGAGGTGCGGATGAACCAACTTTCCCGTGCGTATTGAATAAGCGGGTCATTTTCCGCGCGCGGACAAAATGGATAGGAGTGCCGATATTGTTCATGTCGCAGTATTTTGCCCTGCTCCTTCAGCACGCGGATGATGGCTTTGTCAGCGTCCTTGCAAAACTGACCGGCAATGGGCGTATCGTCATAGGGGTCCACATCAGTGACGCGCTCGTCAAAGGTGCCGTCCGTTCGCACAAAACACAAGAAGCCCACGCCCTTTTCCCGACAAATGCGGTAGTCGTCTTCGCCGAATGCAGGCGCGATATGCACAATGCCGGTACCGGTCTCAAGATCAACAAAATCGCCGGGGATGATTTCCCAATGCTTTTCAGAAGGGACGCCGGTCTCAAGGGACGTCGGGGTGTCATAGGCAAAAACAGGCTCATAACGCAACCCCGCCAATCTGCTGCCCGGCAGTGTCTGCGTCACATGGGCCTCGTCCCCAAAATACCGCTCCACCAAGGGTTGGGCAAGAATCAAATACTCTTCACTGCCGTCTTCTTCGCGTTCATTGCGCACCACGGCGTAGTCAATGTCTTCGCCCACACAGGCCGCGCAATTGCTTGATAACGTCCACGGGGTGGTTGTCCAGATCAGCAGCGATGCGTTGGCGCCGTCCAGCCCCAGCGCCGCTTTTGATTCATCGGTCAGCGCCAGCCGCACAGTGATGGATGGGTCGTCTGTGTCACGATAGCCCTCGCCCACTTCACCGGCGCTCAAAGCCGTGCCACCCTGGGCCCACCACCAGACCACCTTGTGGCCCTGATACAGCAAGCCCTTGTCAAACAACTGTTTCAGCGACCACCAGACACTTTCCACATAGGCCTGATGATAGGTGATATAGGCCTCGTCAAGATCTACCCAGAACCCAATCCGGTCGGTCATTTCTTCCCAGTCGCGTTGATAGCGGAATACGGACTCAAGGCACTTGCGATTAAAACCTTCCACGCCGTATTCCTCAATGGCTGCCTTGCCGCCGTCAATGATGCCCAACTCTTTGCACACTTCAATTTCCACCGGCAGACCGTGGGTGTCCCAGCCTGCTTTCCGTTCGCACAAAAAGCCGTCCATGGTCTTGTAGCGCGGAAAGATGTCCTTAATGGTGCGTGTCAGGCAATGACCGGGATGGGGCAGGCCATTGGCGGTGGGCGGCCCTTCGTAAAACACGAACCGGGGCGCGTCTTGCCGCTTTTCAAGGCTTTTATGGTAAATCTTTTCGCCTTTCCAAAATGCCAGCGTCTCCTTTTCAGACGTTCGAAAGCAAAAAGGCGAGGGTACGGGTTCAAATACAGGGTCACTCATAATTACACCATTTTCGGATAGTTAACTTGCCTCGGAAATTGAAACGCATTGCGTAACGTAAACACGGGGGAGTGTTCCATTGTGACGGATTGCCCACGGGTATTTCAAATAACCGAATCAACCCGCACTGTAGGAATGCACATCAACTGATGGGTGTCCACCGGCCGGTTTCGCAGCATGTGCAAACGCTGGCCACAATGAAGAACGCGGCGATCTATTCGGCTGCCGCCAGTGCATAACGGTGAAGCGCGTGGACGTTGTCGTGTGGTGTGTCGCGGGTAATTTCGCAGCCTGCGGCGATGATGTAGGCGTCGCCTGCCTGGCGGTGACATGCTGCAATGTTGTCCAGCACTTCCTGTTCCGTGCCGTTGCGCAATACGTCAAGGGGATCCAAGTTGCCTGCCAGCACCTGCGCATTGCCCATGGTCGCACGGGCCTCGTTCATGGGATTCATCCAATCCAGGTCCACCATGTCGCAGCCCAGCCGGCCCATGCCTGCCAGTATGGCGCGGGTATTGCCGCAGATATGCAAACGTACGCGCCCGCCCATGTCGTGAATACCGTCCACCAACCTTTTTTCGAAGGGCCACACAAACTCTTCGTAGATATTTGGCCCCACCAGCGACGCCGCCGCGTCTCCCACGCCGATGATGTCCGCCCCCGCCTCAATTTGCGTCTTCGCAAAGGCCAATTCCATTTCCAGCACAAACTCAAACAACTCCCGTACAAAGACCGGGTCTTCAATAAAGTCCATCATAAGCGTGTTGATGCCGCGCAGGTCTGCTCCTTCCGCACAGGGGCCTTCCACCCAGCCTTCGATCAGTTTGTCATTGCCAACGGTTTCCTTGAACAACGCCGCCGCCCGCACACGGCCGAGCATACGCCCACCGGCACAGGGGTCGGGCATCGTCAAGGTTGCAAGCCGTGATTTGTCCGCCAGCAAGGCCCGGCTTTCATTGATGGCCGGAGGTTGATCGTCGTAGTATTCCACGGCGGCGCCACAATCCGCCGCTTCCCGTGCCGGGTCGGAGATACAGGAAACATAATCAAAATTGAATGCTTCCGCCACACGCACCTGTGCCGCCACCAAAACGGCATAATCGGCTGCATAACGGCCATAAGGAACACCGGCAAAATCTGCGGCAAACATCATGGTAATGGGCATCAATGGCGGTCGGTCCACCGGACGCCCTTCCAGTTTTCGGAGCACACGATCACGACTTGTCATGGCATTGAGTTCCCTTCATTGAGTTCTGCTGTGCTGGCGGCTATTCTATCCCAATCCGCGGCAATACGCAACCATGCCGTCTCAGGCCAATGCT
>SKQZ01000331.1 GCA_007118765.1 Candidatus Hydrogenedentota bacterium | reverse complement strand
TTGTCGCTGTTTTGTGTTCTCTGATTGTCATGTGTATTTTGCTGTTGTGACTGCTATCATAGGCTTGTTTGCGCTGGGTTTGTGTGCTTTCGTACACTATCGGTCGTAGTGTTGTGTGTTGTGCGTTTGTTTTGGCGCTTGGTGTATAAGGAATTTTGGTATGTCGTTTTCATGTGGTCGTTTTGGGATGGTGTTGGTTGTGTTGTCGGGGATGGTGTGGTCGTTTTGTGGCGGGGCGGCGGCGGGCGCGTCGCTGGATACGGGTCCGTTGGCGGAGGCGATTAAGGCTGCGGTGGACGCGGTGAACCCGGCGTTGGTGCGCATCCATGTGGTGGATACGCGGTATCGGGACGGTCGCGAGATGAAGTCGGAGTCGTCGGGGAGCGGCGTGGTCATCACGTCGGAGGGGCATGTGATCACGAATCATCATGTGGCGGGACATGCACGACAGTTGAAGTGTGTGTTTGCGGATAAGTCGGAGTATGAGGCGGTGTTGGTGGGCACGGATCCGTTGACGGATATTGCGGTGTTGATGTTGAAGCCGGAGGAGGAGCGGGAGTTTCCGACGGTGGCGTGGGGCGATTCGGATGTGGTGCAGATGGGGGATCATGTGTTGGCGATGGGGAGTCCGCTGGCGTTGTCGCAGTCGGTGACGCTGGGCATTGTGAGCAATACGCAGATGACGATGCCGGAGTGGATGGGTCGTTTCGGTGGGCTGATGCTTGACGGGGAGGATGTGGGCGCGCTGGTCCGTTGGATCGCCCATGATGCGCGCATTTTCGGGGGCAATTCGGGGGGGCCGTTGGTGAATATTCGGGGCGAGATTATTGGCATCAATGAGATTCAGATGGGGTTGGGCGGCGCGATTCCGAGTAATCTGGCGCGGTCTGTTGCGGATGCGTTGATTGCGGACGGCCGTGTGCAACGCTCCTGGATAGGGTTGGATGTGCAACCGCGGCTGAAGGGCGGCGGTCGGGACCGGGGCGCGTTGGTGAGCGGCGCCATATCGGGTTCGCCTGCGGAGGAGGCGGATTTGCGTTCGGGCGACATTCTGCTTGCCGTGGGGGATGTTCCCATTAACATCCAGTTTCCGGTGCAGATGCCTGATTTCAACCTGTTGATTAGTGAGTTGCCGCTTGATGAGCCGACGCCGTTCACGGTTGAGCGGAATGGCGAAGAGATTACGGTGTCGGTTATGCCGGTGGAACGGGAACGATATGAGCCGCGGCAGTTTGAGCAGCTGCATTGGGGCCTTACGATTCGCGACATTTCGTTTATGATGGCCCGTGAAATGAAGCGCGATGATACGGAGGGGGTGCTGGTGACGTCGGTGCGTTCGGGGGGGCCGTCGGGCGATGCTCGTCCGTCCATTTCGCGGGATGACATTATTACGGCGGTGAATGACACACCGGTGCCTGATGTGCGCACGTTTCTGGAGACGACGGAAGCGTTGATTAAGGATGCGGATGAACCTGTGCCGGTGCTGGCCACGTTCGAGCGCAAGACGGAGCAACATGTGACGGTGGTGAATGTGGGCATACGCGAGCCGAGCGATCCGGGGCTTGAGGTGCGGCGGGCCTGGTTGCCGGTGGAGTATCAGGTGATCACCCGTGACATTGCCGAATTGTTTGGCGAGCCGGACCTGACGGGATTCCGCGTTACCCATGTGTATCACAATACCGCGGCGCAAGACGCGGGGTTGCAGGTGGGCGATTTGATTCTGGCGGTGGATGATGAACCCATGACGGCATCGTTGCCGGAACATCATGAGGAGCTGGCCGCGTACATCCGACAGTATCCGATTGGCGAAGAGGCCGCTTTGAAAATACGGCGCAATGGCGAGGAGCAGGTCAAGACGGTGGCATTGGCGCAGTCGCCGCAGCAAGCGCGCGAAATGAAGCGGTATCAGGATGAAGTGTTTGAGTTTTCGGTTCGGGACATCACCTTTTTCGACCGCGCGTCGGAACAGTGGGACGAGACCCAGGAGGGTGTTTTGGTGGAGCAGGTGAAGCCGGGCGGCTGGGCCGCGTTGGGCCGGTTGTCCAGTGGCGACCTTATTGTTGCCATAGGCGATACGCCCATTGGAGATGTGGATGACACGCGGTCCAAGATGACGGCGTTGACCGAGGCCGAAGCGACATCGGTGGTGTTCAAGGTGAAGCGCGGCATCCGTACGCTGTATCTTGAACTCGAACCGAAATGGGACATTGATTGATTCCATCGCGCCACAGGCTCACGACGAAACCTGATGAAATATCCGGGCTAGAAAAGGATGGGCTGTGCGCCGAACTGTTCCACCAACATGCGGCGCACCTCGCCAACGGCATAGATGGAACCGGTCACCAAGAGCGGTGTGTCTTCACTGGCAAGGGCCATGCCCATTTTCACCGCTTCGGTCAGGTCGGCATGGGCTTCGTGCGGGTGACGGGCCGCATGACGCCGCAGTTCATGCAGCGGCAGACAGCGTCCGCCCGTGTATTCGGTGAGGATTAACGGCGCCGAAACAGGCGCGAGAATATCCAGCATACGGGCCACATCTTTGTCTGATGACACGGAAAACACCGTGACGCAGCGTCCCATCGCTTCGGCCACGGCACGGCAGCCTGCGGGGTTATGGGCAACATCCATGATGACACGCGGGGTATCCATCACACGTTCCAGGCGTCCGGGCCAGCGAGCGTCAGAAAGCCCCGCTTCTATTGTCTTGCCGGAGAGCCGCGGAAAGGCATCGCGCAGCAACCCCGCCAAGGTCACGGCCACGGCGGCATTGTTCACCTGGTGCATGCCGGCAAGCCCCAGCGGCACATCATTGAGGGTTATTCCCATGCCGTGATATGTCATGCGCGGATGAAGCGGGTCGCCACCCGGCGCAACGGTGTACTCGTCGCCGAAATGCAACAGCGGCGCTCCGGTGCGTTGCGCCTGCGTGTTGATAACCTTCAACGGGCCTTCCGCCACATTTCCCACCACAGCGGGTATCCCCGGTTTGAGAATGCCGGCCTTTTCAAAGGCGATCTGTTCCAACGTATCGCCCAGGTATTGGGTGTGGTCATAATCAATGGTGGTGATGGCGCATACCTGCGGGTTCACCACGTTGGTGGCATCAAAACGCCCGCCCATGCCCACTTCCACCAAGGCAACATCCACCGCACATTGTGCGAAACATCGAAACGCCACTGCCGTATTCATTTCAAAATAGGTGGGCGAAAGAACCGCCTTTTCGGCGGCCTCTTTTAGCGCGGCCAGGTTATCCACAAGGGTGTCATCGCCGATGGGGCGGTCATCAATGAGAAACCGTTCATGCACGGTGGTCAAATGGGGGCTGGTAAAACGGCCTGTGTGATACCCCGCCGCGCGCAACATGGCGTTGAGAAAGGTAAGTACGCTGCCTTTGCCGTTGGTTCCCGCCACATGCACAATGGGATAACGGCGATGTGGATTGTCCACGGCAGCCAGCAACTGCTCGATATTGTGCAGCCCCAGTTTCACGCCATGAAGGATCAACGAGTCCAGATACTCCATCAACGCCGGTGCAGCAGCCGCGTCATGTTTGATCATGGCATTGGCCTGCGTGGCTGTTTGACGGGGACAAATACCGGACGAGCCGCCCGAGAAAGGCCCGCATATCCTGACGTTTCACAATGGCATCCAGGAATCCGTTCTCCATCTGATACTCGGCGCTTTGGAAACCCTCGGGCAGTCTTACATTCAACGCCCCTTGAATAAGTCGCTTGCCCGCGAAGCCGATATAGGCGCCCGGCTCGGCAATGACAATATCGCCCAGGGAGGCAAAACTGGCCAAAACGCCGCCGGTGGTGGGATCGGTAAGCACGGTAATATACGGGATGCGCGCTTCATTGAGTTTGCGCACTGCATCGGCGGTCTTGGCCATTTGCATCAATGCCAAAATGCCCTCCTGCATACGTGCGCCGCCACTGGCCGTAAAAACGACGAGCGGTTGTCGTGCGTCAATGGCGTCGTCAACCATGCGGCAGAATTTTTCGCCCACCACCGACCCCATGCTCCCCATGATAAAGTCGGGGTCCATAATGCCCAAGACAATGTTGTGTCCTTCAAGCGTGACAAACCCGGAGAGCAGCGCCTCGTCCAAGTTGGATTGGGACTGGGCGCGGGCCACCCGTGCGCCGTAATCTTCCTCGTTTACCGTGAAATGGAGCGGGTCGGCCGTATTGAGTGTGTTATGTCGCTCCACAAAGGAGCCTGCATCTGCGGTTATTTCCAGTCGCTTCCACGCGCCGATACGGTAGTGATGGCCACATGCGGGGCATACCTGCAAATTGTCTTCTATGTCCGACCGGTAAACAGTCTGATGACACGAATCACATTTCACCCACAACCCTTCGGGGATGTCACTTTTCGGGGTGCCTCTGAACGGCACCCGTTTCCGCGAAAACAAAGACATGACAATTACGTGCTTTCAATGGCCGCAGATGCCGCCGCATCGCCAATGTTACCGGGATGATATAGGAGCCGCCCGCAATGCTGACAGGTGTGGGTCTTGTCATTGGCGATGATCTCGTTGACAATTTGCGGTCGCACCGCCATAAAGCAACCGCCGCAAACCTCCTCTTTCATGGGAACCACTGCAGGGGTGCGCACCTTTCGGATACGCTCGTATTTGGCAAGCAGCGGCTTCTCCACCTTTTCCGCCACTGGCGGTCGGGATTTTACCAGCGCCTTGCGCTCGGCTTTCAGTTCCTGCAATTCTTCATCTATTTTTGCACATTCCTCATCCAAGACACGCATTTCCCCTTCAATACGTTCTTTGTCCGCTTCGAATGCGGCCTTGGCTTCGTCATGCTCAATCATCAACGTAATTACACGTTCTTCCTTGACGGCGATCTGCTTTTTCAGCAGATCCATTTCATGGAGCAGCGCCTTGTATTCTTCGTTCTTTTTCACTGTGTACAACTGTTCGTCATACTTGGCGATTTGCGCCTGTCGCGCTTCAATATCACCGTTGCACTCCCGTTGCTCCAGCAGCAACCGTTTACATCGCTCTTCGCTGTTTTTGATTTCTTCTTCAAGACGTTTGCGCCGAATAGCATATTTGTCTTTTTGCTTCGGCATCTCGCGCTCATTTTCTTTCAGCGCCGCAATGCGCAAATCCAACTTCTGCAGTTCCAGTAGTTCAATCAAAATAAAGCCCTTTATAATCTGTCAAATCCCGTATGATATCCAAAAAAAAAACCGCAGCCTGTCAAAGGCTGCGGGAGAAGCACGCATCCGCATACGACGCACCGGCGGCTTCCATGTACCACCGGCGCGGCGCGTTATCAAACACAACGCCCGGTGTATCCGGATTGCCACCCGGACCACCTGACAACAAGCTATGTATAAACAAACGTGTCATTTTCAGCACCCATGCGCAGTTTCCCGTTGCCACGGTAATTTGCGCATTTGGTTGGTATCTATGGCGTTGTCGTTCAACTGTAACATCTTCGATAAGTATACCAAAAAGACACCGGATATTGCCAAGTTACGACCAAATCTTTCGCCCGGATCATTTCCCGTGGCCACATCCCGGGTGTTCTGTTCCGTTCATTTTGATATACCACAATTAAAAGTGATATACTTGGAATAAGTTGATGGCGTGTTGGCGTTATCTAGCGCATACATGTGTTGGCATTGGCGAAAACCACCGACATGACACGGCACAGAGCAGGCCATGATTACTGCGGTGCAACCAAGCAAAGGGACAGCAAATGAGCATTTACCAAGACAACAGTTTTTCGATTGGCCGTACGCCGTTGGTACAGTTAAACACGGTCACCCAGGGAATGAAGGCCAAAAGCGTATTGGCCAAGATTGAAGGGCGCAACCCGGCATATTCCGTCAAGTGCCGCATTGGCGCGAATATGATTTGGGATGCCGAAAAACGAGGCACGCTGAAGCCGGGCGGCGTTATCGTGGAGCCCACCTCAGGCAATACCGGCATCGCCCTTGCTTTTGTGGCGGCGGCACGACACTACAAATTGATATTGACCATGCCCGAAACCATGAGTTTAGAGCGTCGTGCCATGCTCAAAGCCTTTGGCGCCGAGGTTGTCATTACTCCAACAGATGTTCCCGGGGACTCGCCCGAACACTACGTGAACACCGCCAAACGCATCGCGCGGGAGACCCCCAACTCATTTTACGTCGACCAATATCACACTCAGCTTAATATCGAAGCGCACTACCACAGCACCGGCCGGGAACTCTGGGAGCAAACGGGCGGAGATTTCGATTTTCTTGTAGCGGGTACTGGCACTGGCGGAACTGCCTCCGGCGTTGGACGCTACTTTGCCGAGAAAGCGGGTGAGACCGGGAAGGCAAAGCCAAAGATAGTTGGCGTGGACCCAATTGGCAGTGTGCATTACCACCTCTTTACAACCGGAACGATGGTTACCCCGCATGTCTACAAGGTGGAGGGGATTGGTGAGGATATTGAGTGTGGTGCGCTCGATTTTTCAGTCGTGGATGAAATGATTCAGACCAATGATAAGGAGGCTTTCAGTATGGCCAGACGCCTTGTCAGGGAAGAAGGTCTCTTTTGTGGTGGTTCTTCA
>SKQZ01000198.1 GCA_007118765.1 Candidatus Hydrogenedentota bacterium | reverse complement strand
TTGCCCGCCGACTTCGACGTGTACTAACACGCTGTCAGCCGGCGGCCTGCACAAAACACCTGCTCTGGCGCAATCTTCACAGGCTCACGACGAAACCTGATGAAATATCCGGGTTAACACGCTGTCAGCCGGCGGCCTGCGCAAAACACCTGCTCTGGCGCAATCTTCCCAGGCTCACGACGAAACCCTGTGAAATATCCGGGCTAAGAGTTTTCTTCTTGCGCTGTTGCCGTGGTGTCCGCAGCCTCTTCAGCTTCAGCCTCATTTTCTGGCGGCGTGTCGTTGTCCGGAACTGGGTCTTCGGTTGCCTCCTCTTCTGTTTCCGGGGTTTCGACAGTGGGTTCCGGCGTTTCCACGTCGGTATCTGCAGGCGGTGCTTCTTCTGTCTCGGTGGGCGGTTCAAACGGTGGTCGTTGGTCCGGCGGCAAAAACAGCCGGTTCAAATCGTAATATACGAAGCGTTGGGCGGCGGCATCCTGGCCGTCCACGGCATGGGCCACCCACATTTCCCGGCGGGTGGAGTTTGTCAACACAGCGTGCAGGTTGGCATTTTCCATTGCGGTGGCCTTTACGATATCCAGCGCGATGTCGGCGTTGATGGCCCCATAGTGCTGCTGGATGCGTGTTGCCATGCCCAGGTACCGATGGTCATACGAGTTTGATCCATATGGTAGGTCGGGCGCGTTCGCGCAACGCTGCAGGCTGCGTACCACCGGATCCATTGCCTCGTCGGAACGAAACACGGCATCCGGTATGCGTATGGCATACTCCACGGTTTCGTTCGGGTCATCTGCCTGAAATATGGCCACGTGACTTGCGGTGGTTTCGTAGGCGCGCGCATCGGGCGCATCACCATCGGCAACGACGTAATTGAATCCGACGGTGTGTTTTGCGGTGGTCATCAGGTCGTTTACCTCCTCCATATCGCCGCATTCTTCGAGCACACGTCGCAACAAGAGTTCCATGGGCAAACCACGCAATGCGCTGTCTTCGGTAATGGCGCCCACCTGACCGATGGAGATGCCGTCCATGTTCATGCCGCTTAACACGCCAATGAGTCCCGCGTACCCCGCTGACGCGAACGCGCGGAAACCATCCGGTTCGTACAGTGCCACAATGGCGGTGTCCTCCAGTCCGGCGGAGGTTATCCAGTCAAAATTGCGGCCGTGATACAAAGTCCCGTCTTCCGTGGCCGCTCCCCATGCAGCGAAGGTGCTGCATGAGCGTTCCGTCAACACAGACAACACATGACCGCGGCGCAGCATTTTCAAATCACATCCGGAAGCGTCCGCGAGCCCTTCCAATTCGCGCTTGTACCGTTCCGGAATAAAGGGAGCACAAAGCTGATAGGCAATGTCCAGCATCAGGTTGGAGGCGAACCGGGGCAGGCCCATCTCCTGTCGCGCTTGTTCAAGCAGTCCCTCGAAGATGTCCACGGATAACAACACCTTGTCGCGGGCGAAGTACCCGCGTTGATAACCCATTTCGTAGGGGCTCCCCTTCAAATGTACTACCTGTGTTCCCTCAATTTCTTCGCTGTGGCCTTTGGCGTAGGGGTCAATTTCTTCGCGGGGGCCGCGGCCCGGATTCAGCCACAGGATACCGCCGAAAATGAGAACCAGAAACAGCCCGCCAATGCCCAATGCGATTTTTTTTACTGTGGCAATCATGACAATCTTCCTTTCAAGGTGTTTGCATAAGGCATAAATGACCATACGGGAAATGTTATTCATTTCGACAATATAAGTGTTGCCTTGCGATAACGATTACTGTATCATGTACGCAATGTGCATACATAATACACGCGCTGAAAGGGACTGGGAATGAATGATATTATGTTTCACCTTGAACCGGTGTTCAATCATATTGGCGAGCATCTGGTCTTTTACGTCATTGGCGCCATTGTAGCCGCTGTTGTCATTTATTTTACGCGGCCATACTCGATTTCATACATTCTGTATGGCGTGGAGGGGATAATTTATTTTGGGCTCATGCATGCGGCGGTTCATGTGTGCGTACGGTTTGCGGCGTGGTTCCACTACGAAACGACATTCAGGGCGCTCTCAGACCCCGTGGCCGTGCATTGGGAGACGCCCTTGATCCGTTTCTGGGAATGGGACTTGTATAATCCCCAGTGGCTCAGGTGGGTGGAACTCGCATTTGTCCTCATAATCATTGGGTTGATGCGCCGGTACCGACCCATGCGGGTGCAACGCTCGCATAAGATAAATGTGAAAGCGGCGGCGCCTCAAAAGAAGAAGAAGAAGGCGGACGACGAAGACGAAGACGATGATGGTTGGGGCGTTTCCAAGAAACGGGAATATACCATTCCAGAAGACTTTGTGAAGGATGATAAACTAAAAAAAATGTAGCCGACCGGTGCGTGAAACACAACATCAAATAACATCGGATACAGGTGGAGGCGACCGACGAATAACCCCGGGGTGAATTTCTTGTGTGATGTCCGTTTTCAGCGCCGATCATTCGTTATCGTAATACTGCGGTATAATACACTACGACGGCCTTGGCGTTCGCCAGATTCCTGGCGGTTGTGAATGCAAGGCAACTACAGAACGTTATATGGGACATGCGGCATATCTAATTATCATGACGGCCATTATAGTGACGGCCATGTTGGTTGGTGTTCCGTCATTATTCTGGCCAAAATGTGCCCAATGCGGCAAGCGCAATTGGGTGGAGCGGAATACGTGTCGCATGTGTGATGCGCCATTGCCGGACGAGTTGGAGTAATGGCCACAGGCCAAACCGGCGACCGCAGCGGTTGTCGGCGTACTTCAAGGACAACGTGAAGATAGGAAAGGAACCACTGCTGTGGCAAACATGATTACATGTCCCTATTGCGGGGGCAGTATGGCAAAAGAAGCCGCCACATGCCCCAGTTGCGGCGGCCCGGTCAAAAAGGATGCTGATGCCATTGTTGGTAATCAGCCGTATTTTGGCGGTCAGGACGCCTCTGTTTGTCCCGGGTGCAATGCACGGGTGGGCAGTGGCGACATTGTATGCACCAACTGTGGCACGAACCTGTTGACGGGCGAAAAAGCGCCGAAGACGGTGGAAAAGGAACCTGTAAAACGAGATTTGCAGGGTGTTGCAACGGCGGTAAAGACCGCCGCCATTGTATTGCTGGTGATGGTATGCGGCGGCGCTCTTTTTCTGGCTGCCGGATATCTGCTGCGCGATCCTGTGGGCAATGCGCGTCGGGAGGCACAGGCCGGGAATTTGGAGCAGGCGTCCGCGTTGTTGCGGGACTACCTGCAGGGCGCGCCCAGCGACATGGAGGCACAGTTTTTGTTGGGTCAGGTGTATTGGCAGGGACAGCAATACAATCGAGCATGGGAGGCGTTCGAGTCGGTGGCGCGCCAAGGCGGCCCACGGGACCGAGAAGCCGCCATGTTCGCACTTATGGCTACGGAACGTCTGCAAGACGAAGCTAATAGGCAGCGTCAAATAGCGTTGTTGCGCTCACTTATTGAACAGCGGTATCCGGACGATGTGGAACTGTTGACCTTGCTGGCAACGGTGCTGGGTGTACAGGGTGAATATGCCGGGTATCGGGATACGGTGGAAAGACTGCGTGCCATGGGCGCCGAGCTGCCGTCGGTACTGCCGGGACTTGCTAGCGCGCTCAGCGATGATCTTGATACCGCCGAGCGCAGACTGCAACAAGCCTTTGATGCGCGACCGGACGACGGGGACGTTGCGGTGGCGCTTGGGCTTGTCCAAAAGATGCGCGGCCAGGATGAGGCGGCAGTGGCCACGCTGGAGAATGCCACGGCCATGCCGGCGCCCCTGGGACCGCTGACAAAAATGCAACTGGGCGCGTTGTTCATGCAGCGTGGTCAATTTGGTCGCGCGTTGCCGCTGCTTACGGAAGCCAAGCGGGCGCGCCCGGATGATGAGCGTGCGGCTTTTCTTCATGCGCTATGCCTGCAAAAGAACAGACTGCAGGAAGAGGCCTTGGTTGCGCTTGAATCTATTGCGAGCGGCACAAGCGTGTTTGCCGGAAAGGCCGCGCTGGAAATGGCCGTTATCTATCTCGACCAGGAACACGCAGAGCGTGCAGCCACGTATGTTCGGCGCGCCGGAGAAGCGGGCGTTACCACCGCACGGCAGGCCACCATTCATGGACGTGTTCATACCATGCAGGGTAATATGAGTGAGGCGGAACAAGCATACAGACGGGCGATTTCCATGCAGGGTAATTATCCGGCGGCACGGCTGGAATTAGGCCTGATGTTAATCAACCGTGGCGCCATTGAAGAAGGACTGCAGGAGTTGGAACGATACCTGGAACTGACGCAGGATCAGCCCGCGAAATACCGCGCCAACGAAATAGAAGTGTTAATCACGCAGATCAGGGAGACCGTGCAATGATAAGAAAGTACAGACCTGAAAGAAACGCGCGCCCGATGCATTGGCCTGTAAAGGTTGCTCTCATGGCGGTCGCCTTCATGGTGTGCGCCGGTGTAAGCGTCGCTTGGGGCCCGCGCACGCAAATGGTGGTGGTGAACACGGCGCTGAACCTTATGTCACGCGAACAAAGCCTGCCGCTTACGCGATTGCAGCGCGACATACGCGCCGGCGCCGCGCTGGATGACGCGGAGCTGCACGCCTTGTACCCTGATCTCGCTGACAACCCCATGCGTGCCATCGAAAACGAAATGGCGCTGCTTACTGCGGCCCGCCAACCCTCGTTGGATGCGTACTATGCGTTTAGACTTGGGGCGTTGGGCAAAGTGGTCGCCAGTGCCACTGCTCCCATGCGCAAAGCGGATGAAATGGCTCGCGCCCAATACTACGAAGACGCCGATGCCGCCGTGGAATCCGGAGCGTTGAGCCCTGCGTCGCGGCGCGTTTTTGAAACCATGACGGCTTTTGAACGGGTGATGCGCGAGGCCGCCGCCGCCGATGACCTGATAGAAAGGGAATACCGTGAGGGCGTGGGGTTTCGGGGCGCGGCTGCTTCGCGGTTGGCCGTTGATGTAAGCCGATCCGTCAATGCCGTGGCAGATACATGGTGGACCATTATCACGTCCCGCGCCATCCCCGGCAATATCAGCGAGGCCCAGTTGCAACGGTATGTCGTGCATGCCTACGGCTATCGGATTGAACGGGGCAATCTTGCCGAGATTGACGCTGCCGAAAAGTACTACGCAAACCTGACGCCCTTCACGCCGGACATGCGCGCCCGCATCGGCGATATGTTGTATGAAGCCGGTTTCCGCGAGCGCGCCATAAGAGAATACGAAGCCGTGCTCGCCGAAGCGCCCGAAAGACGGGACGTTGTCGAAAAAATCGGGGCATATTACATGGATATTGGCGAAGAAGCGTTGCGCAACGAAAAACTTGAGGATGCGCATGCCGCATTTGAACGGGCGCTTGAAGCCAATCCGCTCCATCCCACGGCAGAGCAACATCGGTTGGAGGTGGCCGCCATGATACGGGAACGTGATGCGCGTCAGGAAGAGTATCAGGCGTTGTTGCGGCAAGCTGATGAACTGCGCGATCTGGCGGAGCAGGAGGCAAGCCGTGCCCGTTATGCGGAGGCCGTAGCGTTGTTGCAGCAGTCCGAAGCCGCCTACCGTTCGGTGGGGGATGAGTTTCCCATGGAAGGGCAGCGACGCGCCCGGGGGCTGCGTGACACGGGGCACCGGTTACGGGAACTCAAGCAGTCGCTGTTGAATAACGTGTTGGCGTTCAGTGGCGCGGGATTTGCGGCGGACCTGGCCGAATTGGTTGCCGAAAGTACGGAAGATTTGGCCGACGAGACGCTGGAAGCCCTGCTGGAAAATATCTATCAGGCGGAATTGGACCAATTGTCTGCGCGTATGCGTCCTGCTTTGGAAATCGAATAACCATACAACGATAACCGGAGTGTCATGCCGACATTGGAACCCTATTACGCCGGTCAGGCGTCTGAGCAGCGCGAAGCGATCATCCGCAGGCCCGTCCATGTCATGTTGGACAACTTGCGCAGCGCATTTAACGTGGGCAGCATATTCCGGACCGCCGACGCAGGCGCCGTGGCCCATTTGCATTTGTGCGGGATGACCGCCCACCCGCCGCACAAGAAACTCGAAAAGACTGCGCTGGGCGCTTTTGACTATGTACCGTGGACCTATTACGAGCGAAACCGGGATTGCATGGACGCACTGGCGGCGCAAGATATCCCTCTGGTGGCGCTGGAAACCACGGACGATGCCGTTCCCTATACCGCGTTCCCCTTTCCCCGACCCGTGGCCCTTGTGGTGGGCAATGAGGAGAATGGCGTCAACCGGCGCGTATTGCGCCGTTGTGATGCCGTGGTGCGCATTCCCATGGCCGGCCATAAGCAAAGCATTAACGTGGCGACGGCCTTTGGCATCGTACTGTTCGCTTTGTTGGATCAATGGAAGATGCTGTGAGCGTCAACCCGCATATTTCACAAGATTTCTGTTGCGCCCGCGAATCTTACACCATATCAGGCACTTTGCTTGTCCGCCGACTTCGACGTGTACTAACACGCTGTCAGCCGGCGGCCTGCGCAAAACACCTGCTCTGGCGCAATCTTCACAGGCTCACGAC
>SKQZ01000124.1 GCA_007118765.1 Candidatus Hydrogenedentota bacterium | reverse complement strand
GACAAACCCATCCCGCCGTGCTCTTTGGCAATCTGCGGCAGCCACATGCCTTGTTGTTTTACTTTGTCACGCTGTTCCCGCAGTTTCGGTTCAACCGCGGCAAAGCCCTGCTCGAAGAAGACGGGTTCAAGGGGATACAGGTTTTGCTCCACAAAGGTGCGCGCCTTCTTCAAGAGCATTTGTAGTTCGTCGGAAATGGCGAAGTCCATAATACACTCCCGTTTTGTGCCCAGCCCTAAAATACGTGACAGCCGACCGTCCAGGTCTATGTGTTCCGCCGGATTTCTGATACACAAGCCCACATCGGAATCCGGTGAACCATGCGGACTAGTATAATCATGGGAGAACACGGTATCAAATAGTGGAAATGATGCCCAGTGATTTTGAATCATCCCGCCGTGTATGATAGGCTTTCTGCTAGTGCATCGTATACGCTGTAATAAACTGGGCAGGGTGAAACGCTCATGATACAAGATACATTAAAGGCACGCCTCAACCTCAATGCGGTGTTGCGAAATTTGGAAGTATTGCCTACACTGGACGAAAAGGCGGCAGAGATTATCCGGGACTGGTCGGTGTCCATACGGTTCCGTATTCGCGGCGACATTGCACCGCGCTTAGCGTTCTCGAACGGCAAGTGCACGTACGCGCCCGATGCCGTCGATCCGGCGGACATCCTGCTTTTTCTGTGGTCGCCCGCCCATCTGAACGCCATGTTTGACAACAAGGCCAATCCCATCCCACTCAAAGGTTTCTCGAAACTCGGGTTCTTGAAGAACGCGTTTCCGAAAATCACTGAGCGGCTCGAATACTTTTTGAAACCTGACGAAGCGGCGCTGCGCGACCCTGACTACGTGCGGGTGAACATCGCCTTGTCGTTGTATACCGGCGTATTCGCCGTATGCGAATTGGCACAGTTTGATCCCATTGCGTCGCAGGTCATACAGCAAATGCCGCCGGGAACCCTGCAGCTCTCCGTGTTGCCGGACGGCCCCGAAGCACACATTGTTTATGACGGCCAGGGACATGCAACTGCGTTTCGGGGCGCCGCAAAGAATCCGACGGCCAGCATTGCTTTCCGTGACCGTACCATTGCCAGTCGCCTGTTCAATGGGCAACTGGACGGGTTTGGTGCGGTTGCGCTGGGCGATATAAAGCTCAAGGGTCTTATCCCGCTGATTGACAATACGAATTTGATTCTTGACCGTATTCCATTGTATCTCCAATAATCGGTGCGTGTTCGCATGGTTCCCTGCCTTGGTCGGGAATAAATGCCAAAGGAGAGGCACGATTGAAAACTTACAACTATGATAAATCTACCGAGTGGTTCAAACGGGCCGTGAAGGCGATCCCATGCGGGGTATACGGACATTTCAGCCCGGCCCCTTATGTGCCCATTGATGCGTATCCGTTCTTCTCCAACCGTGCCCAGGGCGCACGCTTCTGGGATGTGGATGGCAACGAGTTTATTGATTACATGTGCGCCTACGGGCCCATGGTGCTGGGATACGCCCATCCCGATGTGGATGCCGCATTCGAGGCGCAGTGGCGACAGTCCGACGCGAATAGCGTGGCTTCTCCGTGCATGATTGAACTGGCGGAAATGCTGATTGACATGGTGCCCGTGGCCGAGTGGGCATTTTTCGCGCGGAACGGCGCAGACGTAACCAATCTGTCGGTGATGGTGGCACGGGCCGCCACAAACCGCAAAAAGATCATTGCCATCAAAGGCGGCTACCACGGCACCACGCCGTGGATGCAGGCGCCGGGACATCACGGCGTGATACCGGAAGACCACGAGCACCTGATCCGTATCCCCTGGAACGACATTGCCGCATTGAAGCAAGTCATTGCCGATCATGGAGACGACATTGCCGGATTCATTGCAACACCCTATCATCACCCCGTATTCGCTGATAATGCGCTGCCGGCAGACGGGTATTGGCAGCAGGTGACGGAACTGCTGCACAAAAACGGCAGTCTGGTGATTGTGGACGATGTGCGTGCCGGATTCAGGCTGCACATGGGCGGCTCCAACGAAAAATATGGGTTTAAGCCGGACCTCATCTGTTTTTCCAAGGCCATCGCGAACGGATATGCCCTGTCGGCGCTGGTGGGCACGGAGGCGTTGCGTGTGGATGCCGCCAAAGTGTTTCACACCGGCAGTTTCTGGTTCTGCGCCGGTTCCATGGCGGCGGCCATGGCGTGCCTCAAAACACTGCAGGAACAGCGCGGGCCGGAACTGATGGCGGCGCTAGGGAAACAGTTGACCGACGGCATTGTGGAAATCGCCGCCAATCATGGCTACACCATGAAGGTCACCGGTGAAATGGCCATGCCGTACCTGCGCATCACCGACGACGATAATGTGATGTTGCAACAAAACTGGTGCGGCGAATGTACCAAGCGGGGCGCATTCTTCACGTCCCATCATAATTGGTTCCTGTCCACCGCACACACCGAAGACGATATCAAGCATACATTGGATATTTGTGACGACGCATTCAAAGCATTGAAAGAACAATCGTAGGTGCAGAAGCGTACGGCGGCAATTGCCGCTTACTGCGATAACCAAACAATGAGGAAGTGTATCTATGCCCCTGACTGATCAAGAACGCCAGGAATTTGAAGCATTGGCGAAACAACTGCGGCGCGATATAGCGGATGTCACCGGATGGTCCGGGGGCGCGCATATCGGCGGCTCAATGAGCATGGTGGACATTTTGACCCTGCTCTACTGGAAATACCTGAAGATTGACCCCGCCAATCCAGCGTGGGAGGAACGGGACCGGTTTGTGTTGAGCAAAGGTCACGGCGGCGTGGGCCATGCGGTGGTGTTGTCCCAACGCGGTTTTTTCGATAAGGAAGAATTGCGCAAGTTTAACGAAACCGGCTCCATGCTGGGCATGCATTTGGATAGCCTGAAAGTGCCCGGCTGCGAAACCTCCACGGGTTCCATGGGTCATGGATTGCCACAAGCCGTGGGCATGGCCTTGGGGGCGCGGGTCTTGCACAAGGACTGGCGCGTGTATTGCGTCATCGGCGACGGAGAAAGCAATGAAGGGTCCATTTGGGAAGCCGCCATGGCGGCGGCCCATTATAAGCTGGACAATCTGATTGTTATTCAAGACCGCAACCACCTGATGATTGACGGCCCCACCGAAGACGTCATGAGCTTGGAGCCCCTCGCGGACAAGTGGCGCGCCTTCGGCTTTGAAACGCGTGAGGTGAACGGCCACGACTTGGACCAACTGGCTGAGGCCATTGAATATGCCCACACCGTTAAAGACAAGCCCATCATGCTCCTGTGCGATACTGTGAAGGGCAAGGGCGTGGACTTTATGGAAGGGGATCCGGCTTGGCATTATGGCGGTTTGAGCCAGGAATTGGTGGAAAAAGCAAAGCAATCAATTGGAGAATAAGTATTATGGCTAAAACGGAAAGTACCGTTACTTGGACAGTATATGACGCCGACAAAATGACCCAGCGCGAGATATACGGGATCGTGTTGAAAGATTTGGGCGCGCAATACCCCGAAATTGTGGGGTTGTCCGCGGATTTGGCCAAATCAACGAAAATCGGCACCTTCGGCGATGCCTACCCCGACCGATTCTTTAACCTCGGCATTGCGGAGCAGAATCTGCTCGGCGTGGCTGCAGGTCTGGCAAAGGCAGGACTCACCCCGTTTGTGTCCACCTTCTCGGTGTTCGCATCGGCGCGGGCATGTGAGTTTTTGCGCACGGATATCTGCTATCAACAGTTGAACGTGAAGGTTATCGCCACGCACGGCGGTATTTCCTTCGGATCGGGCGGCGCCACGCACCATGCTACCGAAGACTATGCCGTGGTGCGCGCATTTCCGCACCTTACGGTGGTTGTGCCTGCCGACGCCATCGAAACGGCCAAAGCGGTGAAGGCCTGCCTGGATATTACGGGTCCTGTGTACATCCGGATTGGTCGCGGGTTTGAACCGAACATAAACACGTCGGAAGACTATGATTTTGAAATCGGGAAGGCCATCGAAATGCGGGAAGGCACGGATCTAACCATTATTGCCGCGGGCAATACGGTGTTTCATGCCGTGCAAGCCGCTGATATTCTGAAACAGGATAATGATGTTTCCGTTCGCGTGCTGAACATGCACACCCTGAAACCGCTGGACGAGGAAGCCATAATGAAGGCGGTAACGGAAACCCGCCGCATTATCACAGTGGAAGACCACAATGTCATCAACGGGCTTGGCACTGCGGTGGCCGACGTTATCGCCGCCAGCGGCAAGGGATGCGCCTTTACAAAACTTGGCGTTCCCGACACGTTCTGTCCCCACGGATACCCCGAAGACCTCATGAACCTCTACAACATTGATACGGACGGGATTGTGGCGAAAGTGGGCGAACTGCTCAACCGCGAATTTGAAGAAGACGAAGACTGGGAAGACGAGGTATAAAAATATGGCGCTTTCTGACGAACAATTAACCAGTAGAATCGTATTGCGTGCCGTATTGCCCGTCATCAAAGTGATGATTACGGATGATGCGGCCATCAAGAAAGCCTTTGAAGGGGTTTCCGGCAAGGTGCAGTTTCGTGCTGAAGACGAAGACGGACCCGTTGGCGCATGCCTGGTGTTCGATAATGGCGCCTTTTCCGTGGAACAAGGCATTGATGAAAACCCCGATCTCCTCTTTTCCTTTTCGACTCTGAAAAAAATGAATGATATGTTTCGGGGAAAACCGACGGCCCTGCCGCAACTGGGCCCGCTGATGAGCGGGTTCTTCAGCAAACCCGGTCTCCTTATTAAGACCTTTCGCATTCTGTTGGGCATGAAACTCTTGATGCCCACCGCCAAACCGAAGACCCCCGAAAAAGCGCACCTGAAGGTCAAAATGACCCTCTATATGGTGTCCACGGCCCTCAGCCAGATGAACAAGGCGGGGGACCCGGAAATGAGCGCGTGGACTACAAAACAGCCGGAACGTATTTACCAATGGAGTGTTGACGGCGAAGATATTGCCTGCCATCTGAAAGTAAAAGCGGGCAAAACCAAAGCAGGGCGCGGCATCTATCAGCGACGACAGCCGTTCGTACACATGCGGTTTTCAAGCGTTGAAAATGCGCTGCCGGTGCTCGCCAATGAACTCGACACTGTCACCGCCATTGGCAAAGGCTTTGTCGTCAATGACGGATCGCCCGAATACGGGGGTCGAATCGGCGACTTTATGATGCGAATTGCGAATCTATTGTCCTAGCCCGGATATTTCACAGGGTTTCGTCGTGAGCCTGCGAAGGTTGCGTCAGATTAAGTGCTGTGTGCAGGTCGCCGACTGACAGCGTGTTAAGACACGTCGAAGACGGCGAGCAAGCAAAGTGCTTGAGATGGCGTAAGATGCGCAGGCGCAACAGGAAGCCGGTGAAATTTGCGGGCTAGTCGACGAAAAGGGAGTATGCCATGAGTACTGCGATTGTCATAGGCGTTGATGTCGGCACCAGCGGCGCAAAAGCCATTGCCATGAATGCGGAAGACGGCGCGTTACTCGCGTCGGCGCTCCGTGAATACCCGTTGCACAGCCCCAAACCCAACTGGGCGGAACAAAACCCGGAAGATTGGCAACAGGCCACATTGGACGCATTGCGCGAGCTCGCTTCCCGCGTGGACAGCAAGAGTGTTGTCGCCATTGGCCTCACCGGCCAAATGCACGGTTCTGTGTTTCTGGATGCGGATAATCGCGTGTTGCGTCCCGCACTGCTCTGGTGCGACCAACGCACGGCTGCGCAATGTGACGCCATCACCAGCAAAGTGGGAGGGGAGGCGGCGCTGGTGGATATGGTTGCCAATCCCGCACTCACCGGTTTTACGGCGCCCAAAATCCTATGGCTGCGCGACAATGAACCTGCTCTTTTTGAAAAAACAAGAAAAGTGCTGTTGCCAAAAGACTATATACGCTGGGTACTGACCGGCGAATATGCCACCGATATGGCCGATGCGTCCGGCACGCTGCTGTTGGATGTGAAAAAACGACAGTGGCATACCGACCTCATGACGCTGCTTGGCCTTGATACTTCGCTCATGCCGCCCGTATTTGAAGGCACGGAGATTACGGGACACCTGCTGCCCGCAATCGCGGAGCAAACAGGTCTGCCCGCAGGGATTCCGGTAGCAGCCGGGGGAGGGGATCAAGCGGCGGGCGGTGTCGGTTGCGGCATTGTGCGACCCGGGGTCGTTTCTTCTTCTCTGGGTACCAGCGGCGTGGTCTTTGCCTATTCCGAAGACGTCTGCACCGATCCACAGGGACGTGTGCACACCTTCTGTCACGCCGTGCCGGGAGCATGGCATGTAATGGGGGTCATGCTCAGCGCAGGCGGCGCGTTACAGTGGTTTAGAAACATGCTGTGCAAGGAAGAATGCGACAAGGCGTCTGAAACGGGTCGGGACGCGTACGAATACATTACCGAAGCAGCGTCCTCGATCACACCCGGCGCGGAAGGCCTTTTGTTTCTTCCATATTTAACCGGCGAACGCACGCCACACAAAGATCCATGCGCGAAAGGGGCCTTCATTGGCCTTTCTCTGCGGCACACCAAGGCGTACATGGCCCGTG
>SKQZ01000246.1 GCA_007118765.1 Candidatus Hydrogenedentota bacterium | reverse complement strand
GTGTTGCTCATGTCATTGTTTATGGGCGTACCGCATGGCACCACAAGGTATCATGGTACCGCAAGTACAACCGGCCATCGTACAGCACGGGATGTGCCCACGCATCGCCCCGCAGACGCTCACCGGTCAGTTGGAAATGCCCCATGGTCTCGAAACCGTTCTGTGTGGGTTTTAACAACGCCACCGCGCCCCGCTCGTCCTGCACATACAACCGGCCGTCGGCATAAATCGCCGCGCCCGTGGTCAATGCGTCGTGTTCATACAGGGTTGCGCCGGATTCCCAATCAAAGGCAAACCACCACTTGGCCTTTTGATACCCGGCGGCATACAACACACCGTCAACAAGGACGCCGGAACCGGTCACGGTATCAATGGGAACCGTCCATTCGTGACGGGCCGCAATGCCGTCGTCTTCCATTTCGAGACGGTACAACCGTCCATCTTCGGCATAGGAGGTCACATAGAAGATACTGCCTCCGTCATAAATCGGCGTGGCGGCATTCACCAGATAGCGGTTGGTCATGGGCACGGTCCACAGCAATTCCCCCGTGTCTGCATCAACGCCGAAACCATGCCGTGATGAACAGTTGGCAATGAGACGCCGGCCTTCATATTCGAATAAAATGGGCGAGGAATAAGAGGCCTGTTCGCCTTCAATGGGCGGCGTCTTCCAAACGGTTTCACCGGTCTTCTTGTCGAGGGCGGCCATCAACGCCTTGTTGCCGCCGGGCGTGACAATTACATGAGGCCCGTCTATCAACAAGCATTCGCTAATCGCCCACGTAATGTTTTCGGCGTCAAAACGCTCCAGAATATCCACGGCCCAAATCTCGTCGCCGCTATTTGGATCAAGACAAACCAAACGCCCGTGCGCGTTGAGGTGATACAGATATCCGTCCGAATACGCGCAGGCAGCCCGTGCACCTGGATAAGACCCATGCCATGCAGCGCCGTTCGTAGTGCGCCAGCGCACCTCGCCATTATGGTCCAGCGCCCAAATCACAAGGTCGTCGTCCACGTCGCCGGTAATGTAGATCAAATCCCCCACGATAATCGGCGATGACCAGCCCGTCCCAAGTTCGTCAAACTGCCAATGCAGCGGCGGCCCTGCCTCCGGCCATTCGCCCAGCAGCCCTGTTTCTTCGGAAATGCCGTCTCGTCGAATGCCGCGCCACTGGGGCCATCCCGTTTCAGGCGAGGCAATCAGTCCGCTTGAAGCGGTTTCAGCGGCATAAACACCACCCGGGCTTGTTATGCATATCAGCCCGAAACAACTAAGCAGGGCCGTGATACCCCCTGTCCAACAGGTCTTGTGCCAGTTCATCAAGAGACTCCTTTTGTTTATGCCGGATGTGCGTACAGTATTTCTCTGCAGGCGGCGGTTGCCGCCATATAATTGAAATCCAACAGCCAACTATGTTTTACTAAAGCGAAACGTCATGCTGCTTGACAGTTCAGCCCATGTATACAACGAGCACGTAATTCTAGTAACCCACCGTTGGATATGTCAACCGGGCACACGCCCGTATAGGCTGACACATACAAATAAACCGCGTAAATATCTTTTTTGATGGCGGCGCCAGCCTGCGTTATCTCATGCGCCCGTTTCCGACGCATTAAACAGGCCGCACCGCCTGCGACACCTGACATGGAGGTATGTAATGACATCAACCGCTTCCCCCCAAATACGTATTTTCCGGCCCACGGGCCACCTTGTAATCGCCTTGGTTACCGCAGCGTTCATGTGTGGCGGCGCATGGAGCATGGCGGCGACGCCGGATGCAGATGCCCACGACTGGCCCATGCGCCGTTATGATGCTGAACGCAGCGGCAACACCCCCATGGCCCTTGCCGACACCTTGCATTTGCAGTGGGTGCGCGAACTGCCGACGCCCCGCCGGGCCTGGCCCGAACAGCGGGACGACCACGGAAAGGTGGGGTTCGACATTTCTTATGAAGCCGTATCGGCAGCCGGCCTGCTCTTCGTGCCGTCCATGGTAACCGACAGTGTTACGGCGTATGACATCAACACCGGGGAAGAGCGCTGGCGGTATTATGCTGACGGCCCGGTGCGTCTCGCTCCGGCCTACAATGGCGGCCGTTTGTACTTTGGCGCGGACGACGGCTATCTCTATTGTCTTGATGCCGCAACCGGCGCATTGGACTGGCGATTCCGGGCCGCCCCAAGCGACCGGGCTGTGATCGGCAATGAACGCGTGATAAGCATGTGGCCGGTACGGGGCGCTCCTGTGGTGGACGATGGAATCGTTTATTTTACCGCGGGCATCTGGCCGAGCGAGGGCGTTTACGTGTATGCGCTGGACGCTGCAACGGGCGATCTCGTATGGCTGAACTCCGGCACCGAAGAAATGATGCTCGACGCATACGGCGGCCGTTCCTATTCATTCGGCACGGTGGCGCCCCAAGGGTCATTGGCACTGGACGGCGATACGCTTATTGTGCCCGGCGGCCGCACCACGCCCGCCTATTTTGACCGCCACACAGGCGCCATGATTGAGTTTGAAGTGGACAAACGCGGCGGCGGCTACGGCGTTTCTGCGGACGGTCTTCTGCCGGTGCGCACTTCCGCTATCCAAGCCGGCGCCAAAGAATATGACTGTGAAACGTGGTCTGAAAAGGTGGAAGGTCGCGTCTGGCGGTTGCTGGCCGCCCGGCAGCGACTCTTTTTGATTACCGAAGAGGGGCGCATCTATTGTTTTGGCGAGGAAGAACGCGAACCGGTGACACATGAATACGCGCCCGCCGCTCTTGATGCTGCGGATGATCTCTGGGCGCAACGTGCCAGCCGAATGCTTGAGGAGACCGAGGCCAGGGAAGGCTATGCCGTCATGTACGGCATCGGCGCCGGGGAACTGCTTACGGCGCTGCTTGCCGAATCAGCCTTGCATATTGTGGCGTTCGATCCCGACGAAGCCACAGTGGCCGCGCTCCGGCAACGGTTCAGCGACGCCGGTCTGTATGGCGACCGCGTGGCCGTTCACCAAGGCAATGTGCTCTCTCGGCCGTTGCCGCCCTATATTGCAAGTCTGATTGTGTCCGAAGATGTCGCCACAGCAGGCTATGAGGCGGGCGAACAGTTTATCCAGACCTTGTTTAACCCGATACGACCCTATGGGGGCGCTGCATATTTGTATGGCGCCGCCGATAAACGCGCCCGGTGCGCCGAGGCCGCCGAGACGGCCGACCTCGAACAGGCACAGTTGCGCAATGGCGATGATGCCTTTGTCATTGTCCGACCCGGTGCGCTGCCCGGTTCGGATTCCTGGACCCATCAAAATGCCAATGCCGCAAATACCGCCTACTCCAACGACACCCGTGTACGCGGTCCTCTTGGCATCAGCTGGTTTGGCGGTGAAAACAATCACCGCACCTTGCCGCGCCACATGAATGGCCCGGTGCCGCAGGTGGTCGAAGGGCATCTGTTGATTATGGGCGTGGACCATCTCACCGCCCGTTGCGTATATACAGGCCGCCGCGTGTGGTATCGGGAACTGCCGGGCGTGGGCAAGGATCTTACCAGTCCTGCCCATGAGGAACGGTTTGAACAGGGCGAACGCGTCTATTTCCCAAGTTTTTACGGCGTCAATTTCCGGGGAAGCCCCTATGTGTCCACGTCGGACAGCGTTTACATTCTGCATGATGACCGTTGTTTGCGTCTTGACTTGCAGACCGGCGCGACCCTTGCTGAATTTGAACTGCCCGAGCGCACCGCCTTAAGCGAAAAAGCGGGTGAAGCGCCCCGCGCATCCTATACGGCCGGTGTTCACGAACAGGCGCTGGAAGAGCGCTGGGGATATATCAGCACGTGGGACGATTACCTGATTGTCGGCGCCTATCCGCATATGTTTGAAACACCGGCTGAGATACTGGGTGACGACAGCCATGTCGGACGCCCCGACCGGGGACGGCCCGAAATCCAGGCAGACCGGTTGTGGCATTGGAACGCAATCTCCAGTGAATATGTACTCGCCATGGATAGGCGTACGGGCGACATCCACTGGGTGCGGCAGGCAGTGTACGGGTTTCGGCACAATGCCATCGCCACGGCAGCGGGACGCACCTTCCTGATAGACAATGTGTCGGAAAACATTCTTGATCACATGGCCCGGCGCGGCATTCAGCCCGAGCTCGACGCGGCCATCCACGCGGTTGATGTTGCCACCGGCGAACCCCTCTGGACTTACACGGATCATGTGTTCGGCACATGGCTCAACTACTCGGATAAATATGACGTCTTGTTCCAGGGCGGTCGTGCCGGCGGCCGTTCCGTGCTGCTTGATGAACCTAGCGCCCAAATGGTGGCGCTCCGTGGCACGGACGGCGCGGAGCTGTGGCGCAGAACCGAACGACACAGCGGGCCTCCCGCCCTGCACGAAGCCAACGGGTGGATTATTGGCGGTAGCGGACGCAATGCCGTGGATCTCTTGACCGGCGCAGTTGTGGAGCACACACATCCCATTTGTGGCGCCACCGAGGCATGGCGATTTAACCGCACCAAGGCATGCGGCACACAAAACACAAGCCGTTATTTGTTGACATTCCGCTCTGGTGCAGTCGCCTATTACGACCTTTCAACAAAGAGCGGTACCGCCAACCTCGCGGGAACCCGCGCCGGATGCACCAATAATTTGGTGGTGGCGGACGGCATGCTGAATGCGCCCGAATACAGCCGAACCTGCACATGTGCCTACCAGCACCAGACATCGCTCGGGTTTGTACACATGCCCGAGGGGGACATGTGGACGCACAGTTTGCATGGCGATCCGGGGCCTGCGCGGCGGGTAGGCGTCAATTTCGGCGCCCCCGGCAACCGCGTTACCGACGACGGCCTCATGTGGCTCTGCTATCCGTGGATTCAACACGTGCCTTCGCCCACATTCTCTGTGGATGTGCGCAGTATTGCCGAAGAACCCGCGTGGTATAGCAAACACTCCCTGGAAATCGACAAAGGAGACGACAGCCATCGCTGGGTGGCCGCTTCCGGCGGCGAAGGCATTTCACGCATCACCGTCGCGGACCTGGTTACCCTTGAGGGGGGCGCCACCAAGTATGCCGTGCGCATGCACTTCGCGGAACGCCGTAATACGGAACCCGGTGAACGCATGTTTGACGTGTTGATCAATGATGCGCCCGTACTGCGCGATTTTGATATTGCCGAAGCGGCTGGCGGAGACTTGCGCGCCATCGCCAAAACGTTTGATGTGGAGGCCAATGGCGTCATCACCATCGAACTTAGGCAGGCGGACGCCGCCGCGAAACCACCCGTAATCAGCGGTATTGAAATCACCGCAAAAGACATGCAGCTGGCACAGGCAAAATAGGCACAGATAAAAAAGCACTTTCTTGGCGGTCACCACATCTGCGGCGGCGACTGCTACTGAATACCTTTTTAACATGTGTACTGCCAACAACATAAAAGTATCGTCATCGCGAGCGGAGCGACGCGATATCATTATATCGTCATTGCGAACAACGTGACGCAATCTAATGTCCCAGATTGCCGCGTCGGGCTTACGCCCTCCTCGCAAAGACGATTGTTTTGCTGTGATGCGAGCGTCATTAGATGAATCGCCGCCACAGGCGGCGGTGATTTGCAAGAATACCTGTACGAACGCGGGAAGCGTCAATACGGCGCTTCCCGCTTTTGGGTGCGCGAGCGGCATCACGCCCCTGTTGCAACAGGCGGCTGACAATAAACGCTCTAGCCCGGATATTTCACCAGGTTTCGTCGTGAGCCTGTGAAGATTGCGCCAGAGCAGGTGCTTTGCGCAGGCCGCCGGATGACAGCGTGTTAGTACACGTCGAAGTCGGCGGGCAAGCAAAGTGCCTGATATGGTGTAAGATTCGCAGGCGCAACAGAAATCTTGTGAAATATGCGGGCTAGTCCTGAAACGTCATCAAGCGGGCCTTTTTGTCTGCCAGCCTATCGTTCTCAAAGGTCAGCGTAACCTTCCCCAGATATTTTGGCCATTCAGGGTCGGCAGCGTGGCGATGTCCCGACGGGGGACCGCCGGCCATGGCCACCAACACGTCGTTGATCAGTTCGCCTTCCTCCAGCACATGGTTGGAGTGGCCGCCGATAATCACATCAAGCGCGGGCACTGCGGCGGCCAACTCGCGGTCGGCGTTGAGCCCGATATGCGTAAGGGCAATATAGGCGTTGTGTTCTTCCGCCAGAGGCGTGTATGCCTGCGCTGTCTCATGAAAGTCGCGCATCTCGACGCCCTCGGTGCCGCCGCTTCGTCGTGTAATGCCCAGCACCGCAATGCTTAACTCGTTGTCCGTTTCAAACACGACATACGGCTTCAGAGGCGGTACGTTGTCCGTTTCAAGGTCAATGTTGGCGCCAAGCAATGGGAACTCGGCCCGTTCAAGGGCCTCGCGGGTATACCCTTCAATATAATCCAGTTCATGGTTGCCCAAGGTGGCCACGTCATACTCAATGGCGTTCATGGCGTCAATCATAAAGAAACACATTTCGCGATAAAAGTCGGTGTCGTTCGGTTTGTGCCAGCGGTCGGCATGACGCACAAAGAAATCCCCTGCGCTCAGCAAATACACGTTTTCGTAGCGATTGCGCACATCGTGGATGGCTCCCTCAAACGCTTCG
>SKQZ01000046.1 GCA_007118765.1 Candidatus Hydrogenedentota bacterium | reverse complement strand
TTCAATGGCGTTGCCGTCGGCGTCCAGCATTTCGGTCACCTTCAGCACGTTCACCTCACACTCCGGCGCATCATCGCCGCAGAGGGCTTTCGCTAAATTGACATTCTGGCCGGTCACGGATACTTCAACCGCTTCCTCGGCAGCGTAGGCCGCCATGGAAAGCATAAAGACCAGCAAAGCACTCAACACAGTAACACGAACTTTCTTCATCATTGTTTCCTTTCTTGTCATATCGTACACGTCTTGTTTTCGTGTGCGCCTTGTCGTTCACTCCTATAACCTAGACGAATAACCTTCGTCTCTTATTCACCGTGCATCGGCCATATTCCGTCAAACACCTCTGTTGCGGGGCCTTCCTGATACACGCACCCGTCTTCCGCCCACTCCACAACGAGTGCGCCGTACTTCAACTGTACCGATACGCGCCGTTCCACGCGGTCGGTTATCATTGCCGCCAACGCCGCGCCGCAGGAACCGCTGCCGCTGGCCATGGTAACGCCGCTGCCCCGTTCCCAAATGCGCATGACGATTGTGGCGCTGTCAACAACATGGACAAACTCAACATTGGTCCGATTGGGAAACGCCGGATGGGTTTCCACTTTCGGGCCCCAAGTGTTCAAGTCCACCTTGGTGGCGTCTTCAACAAATATAACGGCGTGCGGGTTCCCAATGTTAGCACAGGTAACCCGAAATTCGCTTCCGTCATCTAGGCGCAACGGTTCTTCAATTACGTTGCCCGGCGCTCCCGTCATCGGAATGTCGGCACGGTCAAACCGCGGCATGCCCATGTTGGAACGGACCGCCGCGACGCCGTCCGGGCCGGTTGTCAATTGGACGCGGTTGGGCCCCGCCAAGGTTTCAATGACGAAGTCCGTATCGCTGATCATGCCCCGTTCGTAAACATATTTGGCAAAACAACGGATGCCGTTGCCGCATGTTTCCGCTTCGCTGCCGTCGGCATTGAAAATACGCATACGAAAGGGATGCGTCTCACCGGGCATGACAAGAATGATGCCGTCCGCGCCCACGCCCAGATGCCGATGACTCATGGCAATGGACAGCGCCGCCGGGTCTTCGACCGGGCACGCCGCCGTATCAATGAAAAGATAGTCGTTGCCCAGACCATGCAGTTTCGTAAAACGAATGCTCACGCTTCTTCGCTCCTGTTCATTTGCGCCTGCCACCGCTGTATGCCGTCTTCCACCAGCAACGCAATCAACGCATTATACGAGATGTCCTTTGCCGCCGCCGCCTGCGGGAACAGGGAGGTCTCGGTAAGGCCCGGCACCGTGTTGGTCTCCAACCATACCGGCCCTTTCTCATCAATAATGAAATCGCTGCGACTCCAGCCGCTGCATCCCAAAGCAGCATGGGCGGCCTTGGCGGTCTCCTGTATGGTGTGCGCCAGATGGTCGCCGATGCGGGCGGGGGTGATCTCCAGCGAAGCGCCGGGGGTATACTTGGAATAATAATCGAAGAAGGCGGCGGTGTTCGGCCGGATTTCCGTTACCGGCAACGCCTCGCACCTGTCCCACTGCGCCAGTTCAAGGACCGAACAGGTCACTTCAAGCCCCTTGATATACGCCTCAATCATCACCACATCTTCCAACGTAATGATTTCGTTCATGTCGCGCACAAAATCATGTTCATTTTGGGGTATTGCCATGCCACAGCTGGAACCCTGGCTGGGCGCTTTCACCACCGCCGGCAATCCTATTTCATCAAGCACGCGATGGGTAATGCCGACATGGTCATGTTTCCAGTTGTCGTGGGTGATGACCAGTTGCGGGGCCGTGCGAATGCCCGCCGCCGCCGCCACCGCCTTTGAACGCACCTTGTCAATGGCGAGGGCGCTTGCGGCGCATCCGCTGCCGGTATAAGGGAGCCCCATGCAATCCAGCAACCCCTGTATGCGTCCATCTTCGCCGTTCGGGCCATGCAGGGCAATAAAAACGCCGTCCGGCGCCATCCGTGCCAGACGATACGCACCGTCCGCGACAGACTCAGGCGCTGTGTCGGGAAACTGCCAGCGTCCGTCTTTAAGCAAAGTTATCCCCACCGCATCGTATCCCGATGCGCTCAATGCCTGCATCACGCCTTGGCCGGAACGCATGGATACTTCGTGTTCAAGACTGACGCCGCCCATCAGCACGGCAATTTGTTTGTTGCTGGTCATGTTTGTTCCTTTGCGGCACATATACGAAACACTTGTCGGGGACAGTTGATTGTTTCTGCTGCGTACAAGGCCGTATCATGCACGGTTGGGGCCTATATAGTGACGGTTTCGCCCTATTGTTGTCAAACTGAGGCTTGTGTATAATAGATGGGTGGCTTGGGCTTTGCGAGGCAATATGTTGACATTGTAAAAAGAAGATAAGGAGCACACTTATGTTCTGGGGCTCTAAAAAAGACGACGACGCCAAGAAACAAGCGCCTGCACAACCTGCCAAAAAAGAAGCGCCGCCTGAGCGTCCAAAAGCGCGGCTGACGCCGGAACAGCAAGCGCCCGCACCGCCGCCGAAAACACCTGTCGTGGCGCGAGACGAGCTTCCCCTGTTCTTGGTCACGGAAGGCCACATATCGGAAGACCAGATACGTGCCGCACTGAAAAAACAAGCGGAAACCGGCGTATTTTTCGGCGAGATTCTGGCACACGAAGGCATCCTCGGCAATCAATCATTGGTCAGTTTTCTTGCAAAGCATTGTCGCATCCCGCATATTGGCCTGCTGGATTACGTGATTGACAAATCGCTGATCTCGTTAATACCCGAAGACATCTGTTGGAAATACCATCTGCTGCCTGTGGATAAATTGGGCCGCAATCTCACCATCGCCATGGTCAATCCGTTGAACAACAAAGCAGTGCAAGCGGTGGCGGCGCTATGCCCCGAGTTACGCATCAAGCCGATATTGTGCAGTCACACCCACTTTGAAACTGTGGCGCAAAAGCTGTTTGGCAAGCATGTCGAACACGACGAGAAAGATTGGGCCGAAGTGCCGGTAGCGGATTCGCCGACACCGCCTGAAGCGGCACCCGAAGCAGCGCCGGAGGCCACACCCGAGGCAGCGCCCGCCCAGCCGGAAAAAGAAACGATGGACAGCAACGGATTGCTGGACAGTGTGTTTGGGGGCGTCAAAAGTCCTGCTGCGGATGCGCCCGAAGCAGACGCCACGCCGCCGCCATCGGATCAACCGGCGCCGGTCGCTTCCCTGATGCACTCTTATACCGATGCCATGGTAAACAGTATGCACGACACCTATGAGCTGTTGGCACGAAAAATCAAGTTCTTTAACGGCTTGAAACCGGAAGAAGTGGCCAAAATATTTGCCCAGGGCCACGTGGTTGAACACGAACAGACGACGATGCTTTTTGACAAGGGCGACGACGGGGACGCCATGTATGTGATTTTGAACGGACGCGTGAAAATTCGTGCCGGCTCAAAGCAAATCGCCATCTTGCGTACAGGCGATATTTTCGGTGAAATGGCATTGGCAAGCGACGAACCCCGGAGTGCCACCGCCATAACCATGACACAATCCGATCTGTTGGCGCTGAGCCTTGAGGATATCCGCAACAACCTGCCCGCGCATGTATCCATTCAACTGCTGATCAACATTATTGTGACGCTGGCCGAACGGTTGCGTCTGGCCAACCAAGAGTAACGCCCTCATCAGGATACGATATCATGTCGCTTCTGCGTAAATGGCGGAAAAACTTTTACATGCCCGGTGTAGACACGCGTTGGTGGGCGGATGCGCTCAAACGGGCGGCCTGTCGCCCGACGCCTTCTTTCCCGCGCATGATTCAAATACAGACGCGCACCGGCTGTAACGGGGCCTGTGTGTTTTGTCCCTACCCCGACGCCCATGACAAAGTGCCCAAAGGGCGCATGACGGACGCGCTGTTTGAAAAGATTGTGGATGAGATTGCCCGCCATAACGTAACCAGACGGGTAAGCCCGTATCTGATGAACGAACCCTTTCTCGACGCCACCATTCTTGACAAAGCGCGCCGTGTCAAAAAGCGCGTGCCAAAGGCCAGCGTCGTGCTGACCACCAACGGCAGCATGCTGTCGGAAGCGGTGGTGGATAACTTGGTGCATGACAATCCGCTGCGGGCGCTGTATATCTCCATGCAGGGCATTGAAAAAGCGCCTTATGAAGCATCCATGCGCGGCGCCCTGGTGTTTGAAAAGACGAAAGAAAACGTGGAGCGGTTGATTGATAAACGCAATCAATACGCGCCGAACCTGAAGATCGTGGTTACCATGGTCAAGACCAATCGCATTGATGCGGAAAAAGCGGTGGCCTACTGGCGTGCCCGCGGGGTGGATTCAAAATATACCATGCTTGAAAACCGCGGCGGCAACACCGATACCTTTGAAGGATTGAATGTCGGGACAAAACGTGTTTTCCGAGATTGTGTGCGTCTGTTGAAAAACGCCTATATACTGTTCAACGGCGATCTTATACTGTGTTGTACGGACTATTATAAAACAATGGTATTGGGCAACGTGGAACACGCAACAATTGCCGAGGTGTGGAATTCCGAATCGGCGCGCGCGTTGCGGCATGATTTTCTGCGCGGTGATCTAAGCCGCAACCCGTTGTGCGCCGAATGTTACGTGTCCACCCCGGATGATTGACGCGACTATTGCGCCGTGCCGCCGAAGGGTGAAATCTCCGGGCCCATATCCCGATTAAAAATGTTTTTGACTTTGCCGTCCGTGATGCTTTACGATAGCCGGTGGTTAATCTGAGAGAAATGCTTTTTAATGTCGAGTTTACCTGTCGGTAGGTAAATAAACCTGGGTTAGTAAAATGAGGGTTAGGTCATGGCTGAAGACACACAAGCAAAAGATGTCGCAATGGAGATGGCGGAAGACGCCCGCGAAACCGCGTGGGAAGACAAGAGTTTCACCGCCGAAATGTTCAAGGGCAATTTCGCATGGGATTTAATACATCCCTTCCCAACACAAACCGAAGAAGACAAGAAGATTGGCGATGAGCTTCTTGTGAAAGTGAAGGAAGTGCTCGAAGAGCACGTCGATCCGTTCGTGATTGACCGCGACGGGGAATACCCCAGAGAGGCGCTTGACGCACTCGCCGAAATCGGCCTGTTTGGCATGAAGATTCCCAAGGAATACGGTGGCCTCGGGCTTTCCGTGTCCAACTATGCGCGAGTACTCGGGCTGGTGGGCAGCTATTGCGGCAGCACCGTCACGTACTTGTCCGCCCATCAGAGTATCGGCGTACCCGAACCGCTGAAAAGCTTTGGCACGGAAGAACAAAAGCAAAAGTTTTTGCCGCGCTTGGCAAAAGGCGAGATTTCCGCATTCGCACTCACCGAGCCGGATGTGGGCAGCGACCCGGCGAAAATGACAACGTGGGCCGAGCCTTCCGAAGACGGCAGCCATTATATCCTTAATGGCGACAAACTGTGGTGTACCAACGGCATGGATCCCAAGACCACGCTCATCGTGGTCATGGCACGAACCCCTGACAAGATATCCAAGAGCGGCAAATCCATTCCGCAAATTTCGGCTTTCGTAGTGGAAGTGCGCGACGAAAACGGCAACGAGTTGCCCGGCTTCAAAGCGGAACGACGTTGCCAGTTCATGGGACTGCGCGGCATTGCAAATGGCGCACTGACCTTCAGGGACATGAAAGTGCCCACCGAAAACCTTATTGGCAAGCCCGGCATGGGTCTCAAAATTGCGCTTTCTACACTGAACACGGGTCGGCTGGGGCTTCCCGCCGCCGGTATTGGCACCCTCAAACTGTTCATCAACGAACTGGAAGAGTGGGCCAACAATCGTGTGCAGTGGGGCCGGTCCGTAGGTAAACACCAGTCCATTTCCCGCAAAATCGCCATCTACACGGCGCATCTTTTTGCCATGCAGAGCATGGTGTCGCTCACCTGCGCCTTTGCCGACCGGAAGAACGCCGACATTCGCCTCGAAGCGGCGGCGGCCAAATACTTCTGTTCGGAATATGTATGGAAGAGCCTGGATGAGTACATCCAGATTCGCGGCGGACGCGGCTATGAAAATGGGCTGTCCCTCTACGAACGCGGCGACAAGCCTTCCGGCGCCGAACTGGCCCTGCGCGACATGCGCATTGGCCGCATCTTCGAGGGTTCGTCCGAAGTGATGCACCTTATCATGGCACGCGAAGCGCTTGACACGCATTTCAGTCTGGCCATGCCCATCATCATGCCGCGCCCCGGTCAAAAGGAAGGGAAAGTCAGCCTTATTATGAAGGCGGCCAAGTTCTACATGACGTGGTACCCGGGCACATGGCTTCCCGCGGCGGTCAGCTTTAATGTGACAAAGCTTAACTCGAAGAACCAAGCGCATCTCAGCTATGCCGCACGCACCTGCAAAAAATTGGCCCGTAAGATTTTCCATACCATGGCGCTCTACGGCCCCAAACTTGAGTTTGAACAGGTCATCCTCGGTAACTTCGTGGACATCGGCACGGACCTCTTTGTGATGTCTTCCGCACTGGCGTATGCCGAGCATCTGTTGCGCGAAAATCCCGATGACCAGTCGCCGCAAGAACTGGTGGACCTGTTCTGCGCTGAAGCACGCCGCCGGATCGCGGCCAACTTCAAGATGGCGAAACAGGGCCGCTACAACAAGCAATACAACAAG
>SKQZ01000228.1 GCA_007118765.1 Candidatus Hydrogenedentota bacterium | reverse complement strand
TCCCGCCCGCCTGCTGGTGCATTTGAGCGTTATTGGCGCAGGCGTGGTTTCCGGTCTTGTCATGCGCAGCATACGCACACACCGGGAAGCGGCAAATATCTCGTAATCGATTATCGCCGCAACCGTATTTCATGGTATCATCGGCACTATCCTTAACCCGACAGCTTCACCGGGCGCCATTCCAATTGTGTCAATTACAGGCAGCATTATGACCACCTACACACCCGGAAAAGCGTTGTTGAGCGCACAGGGCGTATCCAAACATTTCGGCGCCCAAACCGTGCTTGATGACGTCTCCATCACCATACATGAAAATGACCGCATCGGACTTATCGGCCGCAACGGGTCGGGCAAGTCCACGCTGTTGCGCGTGTTGTCGGGCCACATGAATCCTGACGGCGGTTTTACGACACGCGCACAGGGCGTGCGGATAGCCTTGCTGGAGCAGCAATGTACGCTGCCACGCGAGCAGACCGTGGCAGCCGCCTTGGAAGCGGCTACGGCCTCACAACGCGCCATGATCGAAGAGATGCGTGTGCTGCATGAGCAGTTGGCACATACGTCCGGCGCCTGTTGGGAACATAAGGCATTGCACAAAGAATGTGAAACCATGCAGCGGCGCATTGACGCAGCCGGCGCGTGGGACCTGGACGTGGAAGTGAAACAAATTGCCGATGCGTTGCGTCTGCCTGCATTGGACAAACAGTTGTCCGCGTTATCCGGCGGCGAATTGCGTCGGGTTGATTTGGCGGCCAAGTTGCTTGAGCATCCCGATGTATTGCTTCTGGACGAGCCAACGAACCATATTGATACGGACAGCGTCGCCTGGATTGAGCGCTTCCTGACGGGGTATGCCGGTGCGTGCATTCTTGTGACCCATGATCGCTATTTCTTGGATCGGGCCACCAACCGTATCGTCGAAATCAACAACAGCAATATCTACAGCTATCCCGGCAATTATGCCCAATTTTTGGAATACAAGGCGGCAGTGGAAGACGTGCAGGCGCGTACGGAAGCCAACCGGCAGGCATTGATCAAGCGGGAACTCGCGTGGTACAAGCGTTCCCCGAAGGCACGGGGCAGCAAGGCCAAAGCACGTATTGACCGTTTATTCCAAGCGCAGGAACAGGGCCCGCCACCGGCGGACAAAAACTTTGCCTTTGCCATTCCCGAACCCGAACGGCTCGGCAAGGATATTTTGGAAGCGCGACAAATCACACACGGCTACGCTGATCGCCTGCTGTTTGAACGGTTCTCATTGTTCATGCAGAAAGGGATGCGCGTGGGTATTGTCGGCCCCAACGGATGCGGTAAGTCCACCCTGCTTCGCGTGCTGATGGGCCGCGAGACGCCCCGCTCCGGCGAAGTGCTCATCGGCCAGTCCACGCGCTTTCTATATGTTGATCAGACCCTTGCCGACATGGACCCGGAGCTTACGGTATTGGACTTTGTGTCGGACGGACAACGCCATGTGGATGTGGGCAAACAACGCATCCATGTGCCCTCCTATCTTGAGTCGTTCTTATTCGACAAAAGTTGTGCTGACATGCCGGTTGGCAGGCTCTCCGGCGGCGAACGACGCCGGGTGGACCTTGCCAAGAAATTGCTGCGCGGGGGTAATTTCCTTGTGCTTGATGAGCCCACCAATGACCTCGACCTGTTTACACTGCGCGTGCTTGAGGAAACAGTGGCGGCGTTCAGCGGGTGCGCCTTGATTGTCAGTCATGACCGTTATTTGCTGAATCGTCTGTGTACCCATATCCTGGCATTTGAGGAGCATGGCGTTGTGACGCAGATTGCCGGTAACTTTAACGATTATGTGCGTTATTGTGAACGGCGCGAGGAGCAGGCGAAAGAAGTACGCCGGGAAGCGCGGCGACACGCCCCCGCATCGTCACAACCGCCCAGAGCGCGTCCCGGTCTTACCTATGATGAAAAACGGGAACTGGCCTCCATTGAGGAGGTCATCCAGAGGGCCGAAACACGGGTCGCCGAACTTGAGGCCACAATCACTGCGCCCGGCTTTTATGAACAACCACATACCGAGACAAGACCCGTTTTGGCTGATCTCGAAGAAGCGCGTAGCGAAGTGGAAGCATTGTATGAGCGTTGGCAATTCCTTGAAGAAAAGCGTGATGCGGCGGCGAAATGACCGTGTGCCATCGGCTCCGACAGACACGCGGGAATTGAATATGACGGCACATCGTGATAAGATTCACAGGTCGGCACTTGTCTGAACACTGACCGTTATCAACCATGAAGGAGTAACCATAGATGACACGTATTAACCCGGATATTTTTCGCGAGTATGACATTCGCGGCATTGTGCCTGCGGATATTGACGAGTCTGTCATGGAAACACTGGGAATGGCGTATGCGGCGTATCTACGCGGAAAAAAGAAACATAATACGGTGGTATTGGCGCGAGACGGACGCGTTTCGGGCAAGGTACTTGCCAACGCCGTGATAGATGGCATTACCGCATGCGGCATCAACGTGATTGATATCGGCATGGCGCCGACACCCGTGCTCTATTACGCCCTCAACACGCTGGACGTTGACGGCGGCCTGATGCTGACGGCAAGCCACAATCCCAAGGACTATAACGGCATGAAGGTGGGCGTGGGCAAAACCACCATTTTTGGCGAGGAAATCCAAAAGCTGCGACGTATCGCGGACAAGGGCGTCTTTCCCCTGTCCCGGAAAAAGGCCGTTACCATAACGCGCATGAATATGTTTGACAAATATATGGCGCGGGTCAAGCGCGGCATCAACCTAAAACGCAAGTTAAAGGTGGTGGTGGATGCCGGCAACGGCGTGGGCGGCATCGTGGCGGTGCCGTTATATGAAGCGCTCGGTTGCGAAGTCATCCCCATCCACTGCGAGGTGGACGGTACGTTCCCCAACCATCACCCCGACCCCACAAAACGAGAGAACCTGAACGACTTAATCCGTGCAGTCAAGAAGCATAAGGCCGATTTGGGCATTGGTTTTGACGGCGACGTGGACCGGCTGGGCGGCTGCGATGAAAAGGGGAATATGCTGCCGGGCGACCGGTTGTTGGCATTGTTCGCCCGCGCCATCCTAAAGGAAAAGCCCGGTGCCACCATCATGGGCGAAGTCAAGTGCAGTCGCAGTTTGTACGAAGACGTGGAGGCACACGGCGGCAAACCGATTATGTGGCGCACGGGTCACAGCCACATCAAGGCGGCCATGAAAAAATACGGCGCCGAGATCGCCGGTGAAATGAGCGGTCATATCTTTTTCAAACATCGTTGGTACGGCTTCGACGACGCCATTTACGCAGGCGCCCGACTGATGGAGCTGCTTGCAGCGCAAAAGAAACCACTCAGTGCGCACTTGGCCGGTATTAAGGAACGCCCCACCACACCGGAAATGGACGTGGATTGTCCGGACAATAAGAAGTTTGAGGTGGTGGCGGCGGCCACACAGTATTTTAAGGAAGAACTGGCCCTTGACGTCGTGACCATTGACGGCGCACGCATTGAGTTTCCAGATGGCTGGGGCCTGCTGCGCGCTTCCAATACCTCGCCGAAGCTGGTCATGCGCGTTGAGGCAGACACCAAGAAACGCGTCAAGGAAATTGAACAGATCATACGGGATGCTTTGGATAAGTTCGGTGTGTAAATTGTCCCCGGTTTGCATGATGCGACAAAACACAACCCGGTAAGCAACGATGCCCAAAATAACCGCCAGAGTATTGGTCGCCATGATATACATAGGCGCCTTGGTTTTTGTGACAGGGCTTGTGCTGCGCCACGTGCAATCCTTTGAGGGCGTTATGATTGTGGAGCAGGGACGCACCGAGCAATGGGTAACCCGCCCTGCCGGCGAAGGGCGCGCGTTTGCCACGGCCCACCGCAATATGCCCGCGGAAGTCATCGGATTCGACAACCCACGCGTCGCGGTGCGTGTGTTGGGCACACGCGATCAGTTTGACGCCACACCGCTTCCGTGGCGGTTGAAGCTGGCTGAAGTTGAGGTGCTGGGCCAGCCCCCGGATACGGAAACGCTTGAAGTTATCCACAGCGGCAGTACAACATCCGTGCCGGTGACGGCTGGAGAAACGGTCTCGTTGCCCGAGGGCGCCGTGGTCATGAAAGCGGTTGAGCCGTGGCACGGTCTGATACGGGATGGCCGGGGCAGTCCGATGGCGGCGCTCTCCCTCAAGTTTAGCGATGAGCCGTGGACGCCCGTAATCATTGTGGACACCGCTGCCATCGTGCGCCCCCGTGCATTGTTCGCGCTTGCATTTCGCTGGTTTCCGAATGAGGGTGCCGCCCGGGAACCTGTTGCCGAAAACGAACGAACCAGCGCCACCAGCCGGTGGGGTGTCAGCGATGTGGGACGTATCCATTGGTTTGACTCATTGTTGCCCGGTACCGGCGTCACCACCACCGACGGGACAACCTACACGCTGCTCACTGTGACCCGGGGAGCAGATGACTCCGAACCGCCGATAAATGCTATCACCGTGGAACGGGAACGGAACAGCGAAACGACCCATCTGACCGTCGGCGCAAACCAAAGTGAGGCGGACCCGGAGATCATTCTGGAATCTTTCCGCGACAAGGACCTTGTAAGGCTTCATGCATGGCGCGACGGCGCGGCGCTTGCCATGTTCTTCCAAAATGACGACCATGCCGCGCCCGAGATGTTGCGGGAAGGCGACGTGTTTACCTTTGAGGTGGCGGAGGAAACCGTCGCATTGCGTCTGGAACAGGTCATGAGCGCCGCACTGCCGGTTCTTGATGAGGACGTGAAGGCTCTGAGGCTGCAAACACCGCAGGGCGAGCTTCGGCTGCGCGAAGGACAAAGCATGCAACTGGATGAATCGCGCCTGCGATTCAGACGTTTGCCACAACCGCCCGAAACGCGCTACACCTTTGAAGTGCTTGACGCTGCGCCCGAGACTTCCCGGCAAAATTTCGTGTTGGGACCCCAGGAAACCCGCCGCATTGGACAATGGCGCTTCACCCATGATGTCACCCATCCCGACACCGAAAGGATCGCCGTTGTGCGTGCGGAACGCGGCGCAGGCACACCCGCGCAGTATGTTGGCGCACTCTTGTTTATTGTGGGCGCTTTGGGGTTAATCCTGTTTCGTTTTGGCGACCGACAAACCACAAGCCATGAACATGCCTCCCGTATCATGAAGGAAGATACATGGACAGTCGTCCCACCCGAGGATGACCTGCCGCCGCCCCCTGCCGAGAATGACCAGGAGTGATTCCGTATCCCGCTTTCCTCGTCATAACAGCCGCGCCGCCCGTGACTTGCCTGCCCCGTATTTCACAATAGTGCCGCCTGATAAATCTGTATTGCTGCGGGCTATATGCGGAGTGCTTGTCATCGGCGTATGAATCATATTTAACCCGGATATTTCACCGGCTTTCTTTTGCGCCTGCGCATCTTACGCCACCTCAAGCACTTTGCTTGCCCGCCGACTTCGACGTGTCTTAACACGCTGTCAGCCGGCGACCTGCACAAAGCACTTGATCTGACGCAACCTTCGCAGGCTCACGACAAAACCCTGTGAAATATCCGGGTTAACTTTTGCAATGCTGACTTACTTGCATCCGCCTGTTCGTTTCGGTATTATGATGAAGTGTTACATTTACATCGTATTGGGGATATTGATAGGAACATGTTTCCATCAAGTACCGTAAACTGGCTTGAGCAGAGCACAAAACAAGGAGGAAGCAGATGAAACGTTCTACAAGGGAGAAATCTTTTCCATTCACTTTCGGAGAGGCCTGTATCTGGTTAACTTCCGTCGTCATGCTTATGGGGCTTCCGTTGGCGACAGCTGCAGATATCCCTGATGTGACGGGCATGGACGCCTCGGAAGCCACCGCGGTGCTCGAAGGGGCCGGTGTTTCCGTAACCGGCGCCACCAGCGCATGCAGCAACACGGTGCCAATGGGAAGCGTAATCAGACACGAGCAAGTCATTACCACGGACGGTATTGAGGCGACACTGGTGCTTTCCACGGGCGAATGCATGATTACAGTGCCTGACCTTCAGGGGATGACCGTGGAGCAAGCGCGTACACAACTGGAGCACATCGCATTGTTCGTGGGCACAGTTACGTATGAGTGCGGTGGCAATGAAGACGTAATCATCAGCCAGAACCCGGAACCGCAAAGTCGCGTGGAGCCGTGTTCCAGTGTTGACTTTGTTGCTTACAGCGGCTTGCCATGCACCGTAATTGTACCGGACGTGGTTACACTGACCGAATCACAAGCGCGGGATGAGATTGCAAGCGTATCACTAAACACCAGTGTCAGCTACGAACATGACGACAACGTACCGGAAGGACGGGTAATCCGGCAGTCCCCGGAAGGCGGTACCGAGGTTGAAGAGAATAGTACCGTGACAATTGTGGTGTCGCTGGGACCCGAGCCGGTTGAAGAAGGCGAACCTGAAGGAGAACCTGAAGGAGAACCTGAGGGTGAACCTGAAGGCGAACCTGAAGGAGAACCTGAAGGAGAACCCGAGGGCGAACCTGAAGGCGAACCTGAAGGTGAACCTGAAGGTGAACCTGAAGGCGAACCCGAGGGCGAACCTGAAGGTGAACCTGAAGGAGAACCCGAGGGCGAACCTGAAGGTGAACCCGAGGGCGAACCTGAAGGCGAACCTGAAGGCGAACCCGAGGGCGAACCTGAAGGTGAACCTGAAGGAGAACCCGAGGGCGAACCTGAAGGCGAACCTGAAGGAGAACCTGAAGGAGAACCTGAAGGAGAACCTGAAGGAGAACCCGAAGGCGAAGGCGAAGGGGAAGGCGAAGCCGGCGTACCTGTGCCGAACGTTGTGGGCATGACCCCTGCTGACGCACAGGATGCACTGGAAGACGAAGGCTTTGCGGTAAATATCGTTGAGCGACGTTCACTGAGCTGTTCACCCGTACCCGAAGGCGAGCTTATCAGACAACGGCCTAGGCCTGGAACAATGGTTCCGGAAGGCAGCGAGGTAACCCTTGTGGTGTCAACCGGCCCCGTTTTGGGCGGCCCGGGCGGCATTATTGCCGGCATCTTGAGCACCATCGGCGGCGTGTTCTTCTGGGATATTTTCTGTCCGCCGCCCCCCACGCAACTTAACAAGTAAAAGACACATAGACAAACATGCGGCCTGTGTATGCAGGCCGCATGCTCTTTTTTTTTGGGGAAAGCGTAAAGATAATCCGTCCCGCTTTATTTCAAAAACAGTTCCACCACGGGCACAACCACGTCGGGCTGTTTCACTGGCAATTCAATGGTGAGGGCATCCGGATGCATCCATTCCTGCGTCGGCTTGCCGGCGCTCTCAAACACGGGGATTTCCGAGGCATCGTTTAACAGTTGCGCGTAAGCCACTTTACCGGCCAATCCCGGCAGGTGCAAATGCTTAAAGGGCCACGCGAATACATGCAGATACAAACGGTCGCCCCGCTGCGTATAGCGGCAATCAGGCGGCGGGGTAAACGCACTCTGCGTACACCCGTATATGGCACGACCATGCACGTTCATCCAGTCCGCATACACGCCCAACGCATCCACGGCACGCTGGTCAAACGTTCCTCGGGCGGTGGGCCCCACGTTCATTAACAGGTTGCCGCCACAGCTGACGGTATTTACCAACATACGGACCAGCTGCTCCGGGCTTTTCCATGTGGTTTCGTCCCGATGGTATCCCCATGAGCCGCTGAATGTTTGACACGTTTCCCAATGCACGGGCAGTCCGTTCACGGTAACCCAGGCATGGGGTTGAAACTGTTCAGGGGTATGAATGTCGGCCTTTTCCGTAGGCAGGTCAAGACGATTGTCAACAATAATGTCCGGCCGTAGTTCCCGCACCAGTTTTAACAGTTCCTCGCTGCCCCAATCGTCGTGGCCTTTGCCTTTCAGCCCTTTCGCCTCCACATCGGGATACGAAAAATCGAACCACATGATGTCTATGTCGCCGAGTTGGGTTAATAGTTCGCGCACTTGATTGCGCATGTATTCGCGGTAACGCGCCATATCACGGCTTTCGTTCCACTGCTTCGCTTCCGGGTGATTGCGCATGGGGTGCATGGGGTCAACGGTAAAGTCGGGATGATGCCAGTCGAGAAGCGAATAATAGAATCCTACCCGTAACCCTTCGGCATGAAACGCCTCCACTACGGGCTTCAACAGGTCCCTGCCGCACGGGGTGTTCGGCGCTTTGTACTCGGTATACGCCGAATCCCACAAGCAAAAGCCTTCGTGGTGCTTTGCGGTAATAACCAGATATTTCATCCCCGCTTCGCGCGCCATGCGCGCCCATGCTTTCGGCTCAAAAAGATCCGGATCAAAGTGACGGAAATACTTGTCATACTTTTCGTCCGGAATCTCTTCCTGGTGTTTGACCCATTCATGTCGGGCGGCGGCGGCATACAGGCCCCAGTGGATAAACATGCCAAAACGGTCATGCAGAAACCAGTCCATATTACCGGCCGTAGCGGCGGGTTGCGGCAGGGTGCTCATTGATACGTTCCTTCTTTTTGGTCTTGAAAATAGTTGAGTCGTCTGACAACGGCCGCTTGCGCGCATTACGGCACAAACGGTATCCTACGGGCATGGCGCATTATGATACCCATTTGGGGATACAATGACAACCCAAAAAAACAACTGCATTACAAAGCACTGTCTCCGCCCGTAAACTCGCGGTGTGCGCATCCTGTTCTGCTTGCTTGGATAATAATTGGTGAACACGCGGCACATGATATACTATTGCCGTACCAGACATTGTTGTTTTGCAAGGGGCGCACATCGTGTTTGTGGTACACAAGGTGTGGCGCGTATTTTCTTTATAAATCCGCAGCGCCACCCGCAATACACATTTGGAAAGGCACTATATTTTGAAGAGACCCTTGAAAATACTATTTGTTACTCCCGAACTCACACCGCTACTCAGTACAGGCGGCTTGGCTGAGGTGGCCGCAGCCCTGCCGCGCGCGCTGCATGCCCGGGGACATGATGTACGTGTGGCCATGCCGTGTTATCGTCAGATTGAAGCGTCCTATCGCGGGGAGCAGTATTGTTTCTGCGAGGCGGACTATGGCACGGAAAAGGCGTACGGCGCATTGCGGCACGCAACGGTACCCGGCACAGACATTCCCCTGTATCTGATCGAAAACGACGCCTATTTCGGGCGTGAAACCCCCTACGGTACGGGGGCCTATGAATACCACGACAACGCGGAACGGTTTTGTTTTTTCTGTCTGGCCCTGTTACATGCCATCCCCCAAACAAACTGGAAACCGGATATTGTCCATTGCAACGACTGGCACGCTGCGCCCCTGCCCATCTATCTTAAAACACGCCGGCGCAACGATGCCTTCTGGGGCGATGTCTCGTCACTCTTCACTATTCACAACCTGGGATACCAAGGCCGCTATGATGCGTCCCTGCTGGGGCGCACCGGCATGCCGTCGGATCTGTTGCATTCGGGTGTATTGGAATACGAAGGCGACATGAACCTTATGAAAGGGGCATTGGTTCTTGCCGACAAATTAAACACCGTAAGCCCCCGCTATGCGCGCGAGATTCAGACGATTGAATACGGCGCCGGCCTGCATGACATCCTTAGCGATCGCAGCGAGGACCTGCACGGCATCTTGAACGGCGTGGATTATAATGTATGGAACCCGGCCAAAGATACGCATATCAAATCAAACTACGACGCATCGGACATACGCGGGAAAGCCGTTTGTAAGCAGGCGCTCCAACGACTGTTCGGATTGCCTGAAACAGACGTCCCGCTGCTCGGGATTGTCAGCCGCTTGCATTGGCAAAAAGGCATGGACCTTTTGGCGGACGCAATGGACGACATCATGACCAGCAACCTGCAACTGGTGATATTGGGCACGGGCGACCCTGCCATTGAAGAAGATTTTCAGACCGCGGCAACACGCTATCCCAAACAGTTGGGGCTACATCTGGGGTTTGATTCCACGCGATCACACGCGGTGCAGGCGGGCAGCGATTTCTTCCTTATGCCGTCCCGGTATGAACCATGTGGATTGGGACAACTGTATGCGATGGCCTATGGCACCGTCCCGCTGGTCAGGCGCACCGGCGGCCTGGCGAACACCGTGCGCGATTACAAACCAATGCTCAACAATAAGGATGATGCAACAGGGCTCTCCTTTGTGCCGCTGACCCCGCAGGCCGTGACACGTTGCATTCAAACGGCGCTGAAACTGTACGAAGACGGCCCGTTGCTGCATCAGCTGCGGTCGAACGGCATGGGGCAACGCTATTCATGGGATCGTTCCAGCGATGAATACGAGTCCCTCTATACCATGGCAATGGAACAGAGGCAGCAGTGATGGACCAGGTTGAAATCATTACACAGAGTCCGGAAGAGACGGAGGCCATAGGCGCATACCTTGCGGAGATTGTGCCGCCGGGAGCAGTGCTGGCGTTGCAAGGCGAATTGGCCACGGGCAAAACCTGCCTTACCCGAGGCATGACACGCCGGTTCGCCGGCGCCCATATCGTACACAGCCCAACATTCACGCTTGTAAATGAATATGGAGATGACCGGCGCCTGTACCACATAGATTTGTATCGTCTCGGCAGTGAAGAGGAATTGTTGACACTGGGATACGAGGACTTTATTGAAACAGACGGCGTATGCGTTATTGAATGGGCCGACCGCGCCCCGCACTTTCTGCCGGAACGGCGTTTGGATATCTTTCTTGAGCATGCGGGCGGCGATACACGCAGGTTGCGCTTCGAGAACCACGGGTTGTTGCCCGCCACCTGGGAACAACAACTGACCACCACCACGGAAGACCACGGAGTTAAGGAATAACATGGATTTCTCTGTTCGCAAGGCTGCGCTGCACGGTGCAGTACAAATACCGGGTTCCAAGTCACATACCATCCGCGCCGTGGCTGTTGCAGCGCTGGCATCAGGCCAAAGCGTTATTGACAAGCCCTTGGAATCAGCAGATGCACGGGCGGCGCGCCATGCCTACGCGATGTTGGGCGCGACAGCGGAGGTAACGCCGGAATGCTGGCGCATTCAAGGAACAGGCGGGCACTTGACCACACCGCAAAACGTTATTGATGTGGGCAACTCCGGCACCACCATGCGGATGGTGCTGGGCAGCGCCGCCTTGTTGCGTTCCGGCAAAGCCGTGCTTACCGGCGACGGCCAAGTGCGAAAACGGCCTTGCGGCCCGTTGATGGAAGCGTTGAACACACTTGGCGCGAGCGCGGAAGCGACACGTAACAACGGTATGCCGCCCCTTGTTGTGGGCGGTGTTTTGCGCGGCGGCGAAGCCACAATTGAGGCCCTTACCAGTCAGTATGTCAGTTCGCTGTTGTTAAACGCGCCACTGGCCGAGGGGAATACCCGTTTGTTGACCCCACTGCTTCATGAAAAACCTTACGTGTTCATGACGCTTGACTGGTTGGCAAAACAGGGGATAACCGTAAGCCATGATGACGGACTCACGGAGTTTCATATCCCGGGAGGCCAACAGTACAGCACCGTTCAACGCGCAATTCCGGCAGATTTCAGTTCGGCCACCTTTTTCCTTGCCGCAGGCGCGTTACCCGGCAATGAGGTGCTGTGTCAGGGGCTTGATATGGACGACACCCAGGGCGACAAGGCGGTGGTGTCTTTTCTGGAAACCATGGGCGCGGATGTTGATTCCACGGCGGCGGGCATCTGCGTACGGGCAAAGGCGCTGCGAGGCGCTGAGTTGGACTTGAACGCCACGCCCGACGCACTGCCCATGTTGGCGGCGCTTGCCTGTTTCGCCGATGGCGAAACGCGTCTGGTCAATGTGCCCCAGGCGCGCTTGAAAGAAACAGACCGTATTACCGTCATGCGCATCGAACTGGAAAAACTTGGTGCCCGCATTGAAGAGCTGCCTGATGGCATGATCATTGAAGGAGGCGGCCTGCACGGTGGCGATGTGGAAGGTCATGGCGATCATCGCGTGATCATGGCACTGGCCATTGCCGCCACCGCCATTGATGGCGACGTGCGTATTCATGGCGCGGATGCTGTAGACGTCACCTATCCGGAGTTTGTGCGAGATTTGAAACAATTGGGCGGAAGTGTGACGGAGATAACGTCATAACGTCAACAGAAAAAAGGCCGATGGAGTTTTCAATGTGTCTCCATCGGCCCTGTATCTGTTGTTAAAGCGTCGGCTATTATTTGTTATCGGGGCTCCACAGGCCACGATATCCCAAATGCTGCGCGTAAAGGTCAAGCAGCGTCAGCGCCGTCAACGCCTCCGCCACCGGCCATACCCGCGCGACGATGGTGGGGTCGCGCCGCGTAACGGCGCTCAGCTCCGCATTCTCCACCGACACCTTATCAATGGTGCGCTGATCCTTTGCGATTGTCGGCGTCGGCTTCACCGCCAACCGCGCCACCAGCGGCTGACCCGTGGCCAAACCGCCCGTAACACCGCCCGCATTATTGGACTCAAAGTAGGCTTTTCCATCCTTCGCGCGCAACTGGTCATTACATTCTGAACCGCGCATATCCTTGACCGCGTATCCCGCGCCCACTTCAACGGCTTTGATGGTGCCGATACTCATAAGGCGTCCCAATTCGCCGTCCAGTTTGTTAAACACCGGTTCGCCCAGCCCTTCCGGCAGCCCCGTGGCAATAACCTCCACCAAACCGCCGCTGGAATCACCTTCATCACGAATTTCCAGAATCCGTTTCTCCATCGCGAAAGCAGCTTCAACATCGGGGCAATTCATCGTGGGATGCACCCCATGCTCTTTGCTGATCGCCTCGGCATCCATTTTACGGCCCGCGTCTTGTATCGCTATCAGATTCTTTTCCATCTCGGCGAGCACCGCCGCCTTCTCCAAGAAACGCAAGTCCGTGTTGTACCGCCCGTCAGCAAACAGCCACTGGTAAATGGGATCATAGTCACGGCGTACCGCACGAAACGTATCCACTTTTGCACGGGCATCTTCCAACGGCATATCGCCTGCAGACACGCCGGCGGCCTCTTTAACATACGAGAACACTTCGATCCCGTGTTTTTTCAGGATGTGCCGCGCCACGGCGCCGGCAGCCACAATGGTGGAGGTGTAACGGCCGCTGAAGAACCCCGCGCCGATACTGTCGTCCCATTCGCCGTATTTCTGATAAGAGGCATAGGAGGCATGTCCCGGACGCGGCGTGCGATTTGTTGTCTGGTACTGCTCAATATGGACAAAATGCCGGTCCAGGTTCGGAATGAGAATCACCATGGGCGTACCATTGGTATACCCCTTGTTGGAAAACCCCGGCATGGTGTCCGCAGCATTGACCCCGCTGTAAATAATGGGGACGTCGGGTTCGCGCCGCGGCGATGCCAACTCGCTTTGCCCGGGTTTGCGCGTCAAAAGCGCTGCATAAATGTCGGCCTCCGTGATATACAGTCCCGGCGGAACGCCCTGCAGGTGAACGGTCAGTCCTTCTTGATAACTGCCTCCGGCCACGGTGGTCTGAAACATCTTGCCATAAGTGCAACCTAACATGAACTTCCTCCTTGTTTTGTTTTTTCGGTCTCTTCGATCAATGATACGGTGCATTCGGCGAACGCATCCGTGTGACATTGGCTTTTCTACAGTTTTAACAGTGCCAAGCGCAGTAGATGATAATATAACCACGGTAGCGCAATCAACAGCAGTTACCGCGCCATAAAATGTCACTGCGCAAATCGTTCTCGCGCCGAACACGTTCTGTTACAACACGGGCACACAACCGGTCAGATGTATCGGAACTAAGGGATATGGCAGGTGTGGTCGCGTGACGATGACACCATGGAAATTTGCTTGTTTTGGTTTTGGTTGCCTATAATAGCGCGCCATCTACCCTAAGATGGGGCAACGGTAACGTACCTTCAGGCAAGTAACAATCGCAGCGTTTAACAGGTCTGCACCGCCACGGCAAGGAACCTTTTCCTGCACTGATACTCATGCAGCGTTGTGTGCCATACAGTGCCGTGACACTTTCACGTCGTATGCATGTTTCACCGTGTTCCCCTGCTTGCAACGATATGCCTGACCTTGCACAAACTGCCTTCTCTGAAAGGAATGACGAATGAATATTGTAGTAATGGGCCCCAAAGGCGCGGGCAAAACCACTGTGGGCACGGCGCTGGCAGAAACGCTGGGCAGGCCCTGGGTGGATACCGACCGTCTTATTGAAGCAATTGACAACCAGAATCGTTCCTGCCGGGAGATTTTTCGGACAGATGGCGAAGAGGCGTTTCGCGCTTTGGAGCGCCAGGCGGCGCAGCAGGCGGCAGAATTAGCCTATCATGTGGTGATTACCGGGGGCGACCTGATGATGCACGCGGAATCACGCCGCCCATTGCGACACAAGGCCGTGCTTATTTTGTTAACGGGAGACGCCGCCACCCTTTGGAAGCGCGCCACTGCGGATGGGGTCCCCCCCGCTTTTGATGGTGAAGACGGACAAGACCGCTTTGCCGCCCAATGTGCCCGCCGTGAAGAGGTGTTGACGCCCTTTGCGGACATTGTGGCAGACACAACGGAGGAAACGCCGGATATACTTGCGGAAAAACTCGCCGACCAGATAGGGGAAGAACTGGCGTTGCGCAGTCATGTGGCCAACACCTATGGCGAAATCATTCACTGCACCACCTTCGGCGAGAGTCACGGTCGCGCCATTGGCGTGGTGCTTGACGGCGTGCGACCGGGCGTTGCCTTTGATCGCGACGCAATTCAACAGGAATTGGACCGTCGCCGCCCGGGCCAGAGCAAGGTGGTCACACAACGACGCGAAGCGGACACCGTTGAAGTGCTTTCGGGGGTGTATGACGGCAAGACCACCGGCGCGCCCTTGGCAATGATCATTTATAATCAGGACCAGCGCTCCAAAAATTACGACCACTTGAAGGACTTGTTCCGTCCCGGTCATGGTGATTTTACATTTTACCGTAAGTATGGACTGCGCGATCATCGCGGCGGCGGCCGTCAATCAGGGCGTGAAACCGCCACGCGCGTGGCGGCGGGCGCTTTCGCGCGCCAACAACTCAACGCGCTGGGTGTTCGCATTGTGGCACACGCCATCGAAATCGCAGGCATCAAGGCCGAGCACTGCGACCACGACTTCATTGAGAAGAATCCCGTACGCTGTGCCGATCCGGAGGCAGCGCCGCTGATGGAAGAGGCCATATTGAATGCCCGCGCCCAGAAAGACTCCGTAGGCGGCATCATTCAACTTGAGGTGTACGGCCTGCCGGCCGGTCTTGGCGATCCTGTCTTCGGCAAGCTGGACGCGCGCCTGTGCAGCGCACTGATGACCATTGGCGCGATCAAAGGCGTGGAAGTGGGCGACGGGTTTGCCATCGCCAAATTACGGGGCTCCCAAGCCAACGACGCAATGGATGAGAACGGGTTTTGCAGCAATCATCATGGCGGCATTTTGGGCGGCATTTCCAGCGGCGCCCCCGTCATCATGCGCATTGCAGTAAAACCCACCGCCTCCATTGCGACCCAACAGCACACAACCACCGTCCCCGGCGAGAAGTGTACCGTGGAGGTGCTCGGGCGCCACGACCCGTGCATTGTTGTTCGCGCAGTGCCTGTTGTGGAAAACATGGCAGCCTTTGTTTTGCTTGACGCGTTCGAGATGCAGGCACGCTTGAACCCGGATTGGGCGCGTGCTCATTACAACGTTTAGCTTCCAAGACTGTCCCGGCGTCATGCCGAAGATCATGTTTTTTTTCGCCGACGCGATCTATCGCGTAGCACACACGCGGTTATTTGCTCACCAGTTTTTCGGCGCAGATTCGAAATGTTTGTTTACATAGCAGAATAAACAACACAGCCGCTCCTGTTCTAACTGCCACTTCTTCAACAACTTCGCCGAATTATCCACAACAACACACCATTTCTCCACCGCCTCTCCCCCGGTTATACACATCATATTGTGGTGTGTGGAAAAAATTATACTTGACTTTGTGGTTTGGAGGCGTTACAATGGTGGTTGTTTTGAGGCGCGTTTGTTTGCGCTTTGTGGCATTGAGAAGATTAAGAGCAACGTAATAGTGCGGGAGGATACTTGAATTATGGAAGCGGCGGCCTTCGATAAAGCGGTGGACTACTCACAAGAACCTAACACGTTCTGTACGGAAATTGAAAAGCGCGATGGGCGGGTCGTTCCTTTTGACGCGTCGAAGATAACGGAAGCGTTGTTAAAGGCGGGCAAGGCCAGCGGCGAATTCGGCGAGGAGATGGCGCGCCAACTTACCATGCGCGTACTCGGTCTGTGTCAACAGCTCCATGATGCACCTGTTCCCACGGTGGAGCAAATCCAAGACGTGGTTGAAGAAGTGTTGTTAATGTCGCCTTTCAAGAAGACCGCCAAAGCCTATATCCTGTATCGCGACCAACACGCCCGTGTCCGTGAACTCGTCAACAAAGCCGACGTAGAATTGATAGACCGCTATTTGGAGCAACTGGACTGGAAGGTGCGCGAAAACAGCAACATGGCCTATTCGCTTCAGGGGCTCAACAATTACATTTCGAGTGAAGTCAGCAAGACGTATTGGCTTAACAAGATTTACACGCAGGACATCCGCGACGCCCATGCCACGGGCGATCTGCACATCCATGATTTGGGGTTGTTGTCCGTCTATTGTGTGGGGTGGGATTTGCAGGATTTGTTGCGATGCGGTTTTTGCGGGGCGCCGGGTAAGGCGGAGAGCGCGCCTGCCAAACATTTCCGCACGGCGTTGGGCCAGGTCGTCAACTTTTTCTATACCCTCCAAGGCGAAGCGGCGGGCGCACAAGCCTTCAGTAATTTCGATACCCTGCTGGCCCCGTTTATTCGCCACGACAATCTCGGGTACAAAGAGGTGAAACAGGCGCTTCAGGAGTTTGTGTTCAACCTGAATGTGGCTACGCGGGTGGGATTTCAGACCCCCTTCACCAACCTGACACTTGACCTGCAGCCGCCGAAAACGTTGGCGAACCAACCGGTAATAATCGGCGGCGAGTTACAGGACTCGACCTATGGCGACTACACAGAGGAAATGATTACGCTCAACCGCGCTTTTCTTGAGGTGCTGTCCGAGGGCGATGCCAAAGGTCGCGTATTCAGTTTTCCCATCCCCACCTACAATATTACCCCGGACTTTAATTGGGATGCACCGGGCATAGACAAGCTGTGGGATGTAACGGCCCGTTATGGCATCCCCTATTTCGCCAATTTTGTCAATTCGGACATGGAAGCCGATGATGCCCGCAGCATGTGCTGCCGGCTGCGCCTTGACCTGCGTACCCTTGAAAAACGCGGCGGCGGCCTGTTCGGCGCCAACCCGCTGACCGGCTCCATCGGCGTGGTCACCATCAATATGCCGCGTCTGGGGTATCTGGCTGTAAGTGAGGCCGATTTTATGGCGCGACTTGACCGGCTGATGGATATTGCGCGCGACAGTTTGGAGACGAAACGGCGCATCTTGGAAGCGTTTACCGAGAAACACCTCTACCCGTATACGCGCTTCTATCTCCGTGATGTGAAAAAACGCTTCGGCAGTTTCTGGCACAATCATTTCAGCACCATCGGTCTGGTGGGCATGAACGAGGCCTGTGTAAACCTGCTCGGGGCCGACATTGGCACGGAAGACGGATGCCTCTTCGCCGGGCGGGTGCTGGATCACATGCGCGACCGCCTTGCCACATACCAAGAGGAAACAGAGAATCTGTATAACCTGGAGGCCACGCCTGCCGAAGGCACGACCTACCGGTTGGCCCGACTCGATCGGGATCGTTGCCCGAACATCATATTTGCCAACAACGCGGATGTGCGCGACGGCGCCGAACCGTTTTACAGCAATTCCACACAGCTGCCGGTAAACTATTCCGACGATGTATTTCATGTGCTGGATTTACAGGATGACTTGCAGGCGCGGTATACCGGCGGGACGGTGCTGCATGTATTCTTAGGCGAGTCCGTGGCAGACACGCAATCGGTGAAAGCCTTTGTCAAGCGGGTATGCGAGAATTATTCGCTGCCTTATTTTACGCTGTCACCCAGTTTTTCAGTCTGTCCAAGTCACGGATACCTGCGCGGCGAATGCGCGACATGCCCTGTCTGCGGCGGCGACACCGAAATATACTCGCGGATCGTGGGCTATTTACGACCGGTAAACCAATGGAACGAGGGGAAACGCGCTGAATTCGACATGCGGAATCGCTACTGCATTGAGCCTTGCGGATGCAGTGAAGAAGTCATGAATCTGGCGCAATCCACGGTCTTTACGGGAGAATAACATCATGCGTTTCGGCGGCTTTCAACCTTTTTCGTTAAGCGATTATCCCGGCCATGTCGCGGCCATCGCTTTTGCCCAAGGATGCAATTTCAGGTGTCCCTTTTGCCACAACGGCGACCTGCTTGCCGCTATTCCCAGCGAAAAAAACCTGTATCCCGAATCGGAAATCCTGCGCACACTGGAACGGCGCATGGGCCAGTTGGAAGGCCTTGTAATGAGCGGTGGCGAGCCGACATTGCAAGAGGATTTGCCCCGCTTTCTGGCTACAGTGAAAGGCTTGGGCTACCGGGTTAAACTTGACACCAACGGCAGTCGCCCCGATGTGCTGGCACAATTGTTTGCCCAGGATTTGGTGGACTATGTCGCCATGGATATCAAGGCGCCCCTTGCAAAATACAATCGCCTGAGCGGGGTGGCCGTGGATACCAGCGCAATTGAGGAAAGCATTGCGCTGATCACGTGGTCAAAACTACCGCACCATTTCAGGACAACCGCGGTCGGGCCATTGCTAAGTGACAGCGACATGCACGCCATCGCCGCAATGACACCCAAAGACTCGGAGTTGGTGGTGCAACCCTTCGACCCGGAGAACGCGCTCGATCCGGCGTTGCGCACGGAAGCGGCGATTGCGTAGCAACCGGCTACTCCCGAAGGTCAATATGGGATTTCATGCCCGGCGGCCCCGTGATTTGTATGGCATTAAGTGTGACGCCGGCATCTCCAGGCGCTACACAGGGGCTGATTAACACGCCCGCCGTACTGTCCCGTTGTTGTGACTCAATGCGTACGTTGTCAATCACAACACCCGCCGCATTCTCCACAATAACCGCGGCCGCTTCCCGCGGCATGTGTCCGTCTTCCCGATAAAAGACGCGCAGGTGGGTGAGTTTGACATCTTCCACCGCCCCCATATACACCGCTGCGCCCGGTGGATTAACAACAACATTTTCTTCGATCACAACATTGCGGATGTGGCGCTCCGCCGCAGGTCGGCCCCCCATCGCCTGGGTCATCAATTGTATCGCCGCTCCACGGGGATTTCGTCCGTACCACCGTGAACGTCCCACATCCTTAATACTGTTCTCGCGAATAATCAAATCGCTGGGAATGACGCCTTCCGGCCATTCGGGATCGTTGCCGACAACAATGCCCAAGCCCCCCACGCCATCAATGATATTGCCTTCAATCACGCCGCCGGGCGCTTTTATCATCATGCCATGGCGCCGATGATTGCGAAACTCGTTGTCCCGAATCACGAAATCGGCGCCGCAACGACTCAAGTTATAGATACTGTGTCCATCAGGCGCAGGGCGAATGCCGGCGATGGGCGTCTTTAGTGTGATGCGATATTCATCTTCGGGGGCGGGACGCACCTCTTCCACTTTCGACACGCCCAACACACGGCCTTCGCGTGGCTCAAAGAACTGTATCATGTCACCCGCTTCAATGATGCCGTGTCTGCTTGCGCGGAGAACATTATCGCTTATTACCCCGGTGACCGTGTTGGGATAGTAATAGATGTTTATGCTGTCATCCGCCATGCCTTCAAACGAACTGTTTTTAATAATCGGGCCACGGATATTTTGCTGACAATGGACGCCGTCGCTGTTGGTGCTCAACAGTCGGTCGGTATTGGGGCGGCGTTGCACGGACAAACTGTCCACGGTAACAAGGTCAGTCGCCAGACTGCCCACGGCAAGACTCTGCGAACTGTATACCGTCATGTTGCGCACGCCACACTCGCGACTGCGGAAGAAAAAGGCGGCGCCGCCCTTGCCATGACGCGCCATGTATACAAACCGATCGCCAATGTGCATATCCTTCAGGCGCTCTCGTTGATCAGCCACCGGACGCATCCGCCATGCCCGTGTACCCAGGCGTTCCCAACTATCCATAAAAATAAAGTCTGCAGCGCCCGCTTTCAAACGCGGCTTTTCCGCGTCGAAGATCATGCCCCATTGGCCATACGGTTTCGGGGCTTCCGCGAACCATGCCTCTTCCAAAGAGGGATATCCGCGCTGGGTGACGAAGTCAAACCAACCTTCCTCAACGTTCACCAACATGATATGCCCCTGTGTATACGGGACTGGATCATGGTCAACAGCCAGGGACTCTATCCACACGTCTTCGCTGTCCGCAATGAAGAATCCCCCTTGCCGCGGGTTTGTCAGCACGATTTCCGTATCATTGCCCTGTCCGCGAATCGTTAGGTGGGAGGCATTTTCAATTGTAATCGCAGCATGGTGCGAAGGACCACTGCCGATGCGATACGTGCCCTGCTCCAATTCGATTATCACAGGTTCATTCGCGGCGATCACCGTATCAATCATGCGTCGAAAGGCAGGCCCCACATCACG
>SKQZ01000367.1 GCA_007118765.1 Candidatus Hydrogenedentota bacterium | reverse complement strand
GTTGGGTGGTTGCCACCGATTTTCTCGCCGACCATGTGCGCACCCATGTGGCGCCTTTCCTGCCGGAACCGGACGTCATTCGGTATCAGTTTGGCGATGCCACGGTGACGTTGCGGATGGTGGATGACGATCCCAATCGGTTGGAGGCGTCCGTGTCTACCCCAACATCGCAGGAATAATGTAAGGAGTGCTCATGACTGCTGACAGTGTTGACGGGAATCAACGGTATCTGCTTGTTACCGGCGCGTCCACCGGAATTGGCGCGGCCTGTGCGCTGCACATGGCAACCTGTGGTTGGCGCGTATTCGCAGGGGTGCGCCGCAAGGAAGACGGAGACACACTTGCCGCGGAAACGACGAGAATTATCCCCGTTACCTTGGACGTCACCTGTGCGGAGCACATTGCGGCGGTTGTGGCGCAGGTGCGCGACCATGTGGGGGACGCCGGTCTGCATGGCGTGTTCAACAATGCCGGCATTGCCGTGGGCGGTCCCCTTGAACATCTGCCCACCGAGCGCATTATGCAACAGTTCGAGGTCAACGTGTTCGGCGCCGTGTCCGTGACCCAAGCCTTCCTGCCATTGTTACGACAGGCACGGGGTCGAGTTGTGTTCACGAGTTCCAATTCAGGATTCTGGTGCGAGCCTTTTTTATCCGTCTATGGCGCGAGCAAACACGCGCTTGAGGCCATCGGCGACGCATTGCGCATTGAGTTGCGGCCGTGGGGCATGCATGTGGTGCTTATTGAGCCGGGCATGGTTAAAACGCCCATTTGGGAGAAGGCGCGCACTGAGATTGCTGCGGTGGATACGCTGTTGTCTGAAGAGGCGATGTTGCAATATGCCGCGCCCATCGAAGCGTTGCGCCGCATGGTGCATAAGACCCCTGCCATCGCTGCGCCACCGGAACGGGTCGCCCGTGCATTGCGACACGCCCTGGAAGCGCGACGTCCGAAGACGCGTTACCGCGTTGGCGTGGATTGTCGTATACAGTACCAGCTGCGTCGTCTGCTGCCTGACAGGGTGCGCGATTACCTGATGCGGCTGGCGATGGGGTTGTAATGCACCCAACCGTTTGTGAAAACAAGTAAGGATAATAGTGTTATGCGAAAAGCGCCGTTGCCGGGAACGTGGTGGGTCAAAGACGGTTTGTTGTTGGCAGGCGGATATCCGGGCGATTATCACGGTTCGGGCACGCGAACAAAACTGAAAACCCTGCTGGAAACGGGTGTACGGTGTTTTATTTCGTTGCAACAGCCCAACGAGATGGCGCCATGCACGCCGGCGGCGCCTTATGAGCCGGAAGTGCGGGAATTGGCCGATGCATTGGGTGTTGACGTGATGTGTTGCAATTTCCCCATTGTGGACATGGATATCCCCGGGAAGGCCCTGATGCGTGACATATTGGAGGTCGTTAAAAAAGCTGTTGCCGAGGAACGCTGTGTGTATGTCCACTGCTGGGGCGGGCATGGTCGCACGGGCACGGTGGTGGGATGTTGGTTGCGGGAGCATGGGTTTTCCGGAGAGGAGGCATTGCGCCATATCGAGCAGTTGCGCCGTCACGATCCCCATCTGGTAGCGTGGGAGTCGCCCCAAACGCGTGCGCAACGGGACATGATATTACACTGGCCGCAAGGACAGGCCTAGCCCGCATATTTCACCCCGCCGTGGCGGGGTTGCGCCTGCGAATCTTACACTATATCAGGCACTTTACTTGCCCGCCGACTTCGACGTGTCTTAACACGCTGTCAGCCGGCGACCTGCACAAAGCACTTGATCTGACGCAACCTTCGCAGGCTCACGACGAAACCCTGTGAAATATCCGGGCTAACGGGTTTGAAACACTGGCGGAAATGGGTGTATTGTATGCCCGTTGTATCGCAAGGATATGAGCACGCCCCGATAGTTCAGTGGATAGAACGAGCGCCTCCTAAGCGCTAGACATAGGTTCGATTCCTATTCGGGGCGCCATCTTTTTTCGGGGCACGCCGGACTATTCCCGCAATAGCACATCGCACATCAACCGCAATCGCTCCAATGCCCGGCGAAACAGGGTGTTGCGGCCCGCCAGCGCCCGCAACGACATGATCATGCGCCGTTCCATACGATATCGCGTCGCCCGGGGCGGTTTCGGCGGCGAAATGGATTCATCCGCCTCCAGCAGAGGTTCCCATAACGAATCAAGCGGATATCCCAGCAACGCAAGGTCATCGGGATGAACGGCGGCTATCATGTGTTTCGCCAGCGTCAGTTTCTTCTGATCCGTGGCCAGTTCGGCAACCCATTTTTTTACGGACGCGGTGCTGGGCCGCGTATGCTGTGATACGCCAATGGGATCGCCCAGCCCGCCGGTATCCGGCTGGTTCCGGTTTTCCCCGTAATTGACGGCATCGGCCTCATACGCCACGCCGATGTGCGCGCAAATGCGCTCAAACCACTGTTCCGGGTCGCGCACCAACGCTTCGTATGGGACATGCAGCAGACGGGGGTGTTCGCTGCGCAGGAAGGCCGCCAATGCAGGTACATAGCGTTCAACGATGGGGTTATACTCGTGGGCGCAGTCGTAATCGCCATTAAAGAACGAGTTGGCGTAAGACGAGAAAATGGCCAGCGGATGCCGGGTCAACACGATATAGGCCGCATCGGGATACACCTTCGTGATAAACGGCAGCACAAGCGCGTAGGCCGGCGTCTTGTCCAGGCAAAAGGGTTTGCCGCCCTGTGCCCGGGTATACCTGTTATACAGTACGTCGCAATAGGCCCGGCACGCCTCCCAATAATCGTCTTCGCCCCGGGGCAACTGCGCCACAAACCCTTTTTGCGCCTGGGCGGCAAGCACATGGTCGTATGGTGCTTTGTTTACCTTGTCCCAAACGCCCAAATGCGCCAACGGCGTCAGCAAATGTGGCTCCGGCCCTCCCTGTATCTGGGAATGGGCCGACAACATGCGTTCGAGCATGGTGGTGCCTGACCGTGGCGCCCCTATGACAAACACCATTTTTACAGGCGTTGCAGTCTCGGTATCAGTCATCTTGAATTCCTGTGTTAAGTGGTTTATGGGCTCAAAAAGGATACGCTCGAAAGTCTGCGCCCGGTGCCATATCGGGGTTATGGGCACAAGACGTACCTCAAGCATGGTAGCGGGGCGGGGCAAGGCGGTGCAACTTGCCTGCCGGCACACAACAACTCCGGGCTCGAACCGGCAATGCCACGAAAACCATATAACAGGTTGTCGCCCAATACAACGTGTGTTGGCACGGGAAAAACAAGGTTGCATCCACCCATATCCTTTCATATACCATATCAATGGCTTGATGGCATGGGCATGTATTTGAAGGGACGCATACATTCAGGAAGAAGCGGTCAAAACGTATTAACGGCTGGCGCGGCAAAAAAACATTACACCGTGTTTTGCGCGGTTCGGGACGATGTTGGGCGGGGCGCAGACACAGTGCGCGATGGAATCAATTCGCCAGACAACAGGAGCAGGCACAATGACAACGACAAAACATGATATTGCGGAACAGATGAGCGAGCGTTTGGCGATTGAACCGAAGGTTGCCACCAAGGCAACCGAAACGATTCTCAGTGTCATATCCGATGCGTTGGTGGAAGGCGAATACTGGGAGCTGCGCAACTTTGGCGTCTTTAAGACCAAACAACGTGCCCCGCGACTTGGCCGCAATATCCATACAGGCGAAGAAATTCCCGTGCCGTCGTACCGGGACGTGACCTTCAAGCCCGGCAAAGAAATGTTGCGGCGGGTGGCTCAGGCGCCAAAGATTGCCAAGCCCAAGCCCAGAAAGCAATCAACAAGCGACGCCAACCTTTAGCCGGGCGCCTTGCTCGCCCCAACGGGAACTCATGATGGCGGACGATACGCTCATACTTGCGGCAGACACCAGTACACGGCACTGCACCGTGGCGGTGTGCCGATGCAGCGAGCCGGACACGTGCTCCGTAATGGCGCAAATCAGCGTTGATCAACGTAATCTACATGCCGAGCGACTGATGGATGCCATGCAGACGGTGTTGAGCGTTTGCGAACATGCGCTGGCGGATATGGATTGTCTGGCTGTCAGCATCGGGCCGGGCTCCTTTACCGGTCTGCGCGTGGGCGCTGCGGCATGGAAGGGACTGGCCTTTGCCCTTGATTTGCCCTTGGTGGCCGTGCCAACCCTTGACGCCATGAGTGTGCTCAACACCGTGCCCGAGGGGGTTGTCATTCCAATGATAGATGCGCGCATGGACGAAGTATTTGCCGCCGCCTATCGTTTTCATGGCGGGGAACGAGAAAAACTGACAAGCGACCGCGTGTGTACCGTGGAAACGATGCTTGCCGAAGACTATGCCGCCGAGCACCCGCTGCTGGTGCTTGGAGACGGTGCGCATCGGTATGCCGCGCGCATACAGGCCCTTGCGCCTCATGCCTGTTTTGCGCCGCCGCCATGTGGCGTGCCCCGGGCGGATGCGGTTGCGCGCGAGGGCTACGCGTTGATGCGCACCGGTGCGGAAACAAGGGCCGCCATGGCAGCGCCCCGCTATCTGCGCGCATCACAAGCTGAACAGGCCCGGGCACAACGGATGGCCGAATCAAGCGCGGACGCAGCGTTACACCGCGCGTCTGCCCATGATTAAGAGGAGGCGGACACGATGGCGGTTCAACCGGAGCAGAAAAAGCAATTGCATTTTTGCCCCCTGACGTTGGCGCAAGTACCGCATATCGCCCATATTGAGCGCGACGCCTATCCCGAGCCATGGACCTTCAATATGCTGCGTAATGAATTGGAGACCGAGCACAGTTATTTTGCCGTAATGTATCAGGACAACCTCCTCGTCGGATACGCCGGATATTGGCTCATTTTGGATGAAGCGCACGTTACCCGCGTGACAATTGCGCCCGCATTTCGCGGCCAGGGCTTGTCCAGACCGTTGATGTATCACCTGATCAATCAGGCCAAACAGGACAATGCCCGGTATCTTCGCCTTGAGGTGCGCGAGAGCAACAAAACGGCTATTCGCCTGTACCAAACCCTTGGTTTCGTTATTGAAGGCCGTCGCGTTGGATACTACTATAAGACCAAGGAAGACGCCATTGTGATGGCCAAGGAACTCAAGAGGCCGGTGAAGGAATAAGCGCCGGCTTTTTCGCTGTGTTGCGGATGGGCGTCAGATACGGCGAAGCATGTCAAAGCGAACACGGGACACCCCCCAGATATGGTATCGAAAGACAGCAATCAGATTCGACGCATGTTTGACGCTGTGGCATTGCGTTATGATTGTGTCAATCGCTTGGTTTCCATGCGCCGCGACGTTGCATGGCGCAGGGCCATGGTGGCGGCGCTGCCGGAAAAGCCGGACTTGCGTGTGCTGGACCTTGCCACCGGCACCGGCGATGTGGCCATGGCGTTGCAGTATCCCAACAGTCCGGTTGGGCATGTGGTGGGCGCAGATGTTTCCATGGGCATGCTGCAACTGGCGCAACGAAAAATGGCGGGGCGCGCCTGTGCTGCGACTACGACACTGGTACAGACCGATGCCGCCGCGTTGTGCTGCCGTGACAATGCCTTTGATGCCCTGACCATTGCCTTTGGCGTGCGCAACTTTACGGATCTGGATGCCGGGCTGCGCGAGATGTGCCGCGTGCTGCATCCCAACGGTCGCGCCCTTATCCTTGAGTTCAGTTTGCCAACCAGCAGGATGATACGCGTGCCCTATCTTCTCTACTTTCGGCATGTCCTGCCGGTAATCGCCGGCCTCATCAGTCGTCAGACAGCCGCCTACCGATATCTAAACCGTTCCGTGGAGGATTTCCCCTACGGTTCTTCGTTTTGTGCTTTGTTGAAACAGGCCGGCTTTACCGACGTGCGGGCACATCCGCTTACCTTCGGCGTGGCAACATTGTATATCGCACATAAGCCGGACAGCCCCACGCCTGCATGAAACAACAAACGCCGGGGGACAAAGAAAACATACTCTTGCGCTGCAAGGCGTTTTCACGGTACTATTATCATGAGTAACGTAGAGGAGCAGATGACGTGACAGATTCGAATAAGCAGAACGAAAAGCGGAACGAAGAACAGAACGAAGAGGTGTTGAGTTTCGAGGCGATTACGGCAGAAATCGGCGACGTTTCCCTTCCTGTGCGCGACGATGAGGACGCCAAAGAAAAAGCCCGGGAAGAATCGGCGCCGCCGGATTCGTTTGAGGATATTGGCGGCACGGTCATGGCAGACGCCGCCATCCCTGCTCAACCCGACCTTGACAAGGATGAACAGGACCGCATAAACAGCCGTATATTGACGGGGTGTTCGCCACAAACACGGCACATGTATGTGGAAGGATTTTTCTGTGGCGCGTTGGCGACAGTATTTATGGCGCCCATCGTGCTGCGCATCGGCCTGATGCAATATCAACCCTGGTTCTCGTACATGGCCATGCTGCTTGCAGGCGGCGCCGCCATTTGGAGCATTTCAGGCTTGACCGTGGAAGAAAAAAAAGAAGGACGACAGTTGTGTGTGGTAAGCGCCGTATACTGTTTTGCAGTGGCGGTTGTGGCCTTTCTGGTGCGAACGCCGCCGTCCGGATAACGTTCCCCACACACTATGGAAAGGAGAAACGGTGGATATAAGTGTTGTTGACATATATCAATTTGTCGTTACGCATAAGTGGTGGTTTATTGCCATCATTCCCTTTGTGCTCGCCGTGATTGTTGTTAAAACACGCGGTT
>SKQZ01000442.1 GCA_007118765.1 Candidatus Hydrogenedentota bacterium | reverse complement strand
TGGCGCTGAACAGACGCCAAAAGGGCGTCGGCACAACGGGATTGACGATGTAGCCCCAGCGCCAGATGCGAATAAAAAAGCCTGTCAACACCACCAACAACCCCATCAGAAGCCAAAACGGATCAGCGCCCCGCAATATGTGCCATATCTCGCGCCAATCGGCATCCTTAAAAAGGTACCACAACAGAAACGCACCGATGACGAGGCCGACGGCAACTTGGATTTTTCTTTTCATGACTTGCCTCTAATCCACGGGGGCAGATGTCGCAGTCAATAATGCCACGCGCATCACGCCACCATGTACTCTTTGTCAAGCGAACGGTATTGAATGGCCTCGCTTACATGGGTTGCCGCAATGTGTTCAAGGCCTTCAAGATCAGCGAGCGTTCGCGCCACACGCAATACTTTATCATGGGCACGGGCGCTGAACCCCATCTTTACGACGGCCATTTCAAGCATATCACGGGCATCACTGTCCAGCGCACAGTATTTGCGCATTTGTGCGGTTTCAAGATACGCATTCCATACGTGTCGGCCTTTTGCACGGGCACGTTGCCGATCGCGCGCTTCCTGCACTTGTGCGCGCACCTCGTCGCTGCTCGGACCGTCACCATTGTCGCTGTGCAATTCTTCAAAGCGCAGGGCAGGCACGTCCACATGAATGTCTATGCGGTCCAGCAACGGCCCGGACACGCGCGCCATGTATCGTTGGATATCCCCCGCGCTGCACCGACACGGTTTCTGGGGATGTGTGCGACAGCCACAGGGACAGGGGTTCATGGCCACCACCAACATAAACCTGCTCGGAAATGCGATGGAATAGTTGGCGCGGCGTATGTGTACCTGACCTTCTTCCAAGGGTTGACGCAAGACCTCAAGGGCGGCGCGATTGAATTCGGGCAATTCATCCAGAAACAACACGCCGTTGTGCGCCAGACTCACCTCTCCGGGTACGGGCAGATTTGCGCCGCCACCGGTAATCGCGACAGTGGTTGATGTATGATGCGGACTCCGAAAGGGACGATGCAGCACTAAAGATTTTCCGGCATTCACATTGGGGGCCACGCTGTAAATGCGCGTCGTTTCAAGCGCTTCCTCAAAGGTCAGCTCAGGCAGTATGCCGGGCAATCGCGACGCAAGCATCGTCTTGCCCGTACCCGGCGGCCCAATCATCAGAACATTGTGTGCCCCTGCGGCGGCAACTGTCAAGGCGCGTTTCACATGGGCCTGCCCTTTTACATCGCGAAGGTCACGGACAATGTTATGCGCCTCGCGGGCAATGCGCGATACATCCGTGCGATGCGGCGCAATATCACACGAGCCCTCAAAGAACGCATGGGCATGATGCAAGTCGGCAACGGGGATTACGTCCACCCCCTCCACCACGCCGGCCTCCTCCACGTTTTGCGCGGGCAACACGATGCCGCGCAGACCCATCTCCCGAGCCGTAATGGCCATGGGCAACGCGCCGGTTACCGCCCGGACGGTTCCGTCCAATGCCAGCTCGCCCGCCACCAAGTATTCCGTCATGCGTTCCCCATTAAGTTGACCGCTCGCCGCCAGAACGCCCAGACCAATGGGAAGGTCCAGTGCGCCCCCCTGTTTGCGCATGTCTGCCGGCGCCAGGTTCACAATGGTGTTGCCCGACGGGAAGCGAAACCCCGAATTGCGAATGGCCGAATGTACACGCTCCTCGCTTTCTTTCACCGCCGCATCAGGCAGCCCCACCATGCGTATGCGAAACATGCCCGGACGTGCATCCACCTCAACTGCCACCGCAAAAGCCTGTATGCCTATCACGGCGCTGGATTGTATTCGCGCCAACATTACATGCATTTCCTTGAATTGTCTGCGGCCCGTACTTTCCGCCGCTTCATAAAGCACATCAACTCGCCAACGAACAACATTGCCACATGCCGGGGCAATATTCCGTGCATGGTAACATACCCCTGCAACAAATCAGCAACCGACAGCGCATAACTTGAAGCGGAAATTTCATCGGGGCTTGTCAAGAACCCACACGGATTGCACCAAACCAAGCGTCATGCCAAGGCCGTCAACAGACGGCGCGTTGAGACGTGATACCGCCGCTGAAGACGCCGCATACCTGTGATGGCGTGCGGTTTGCAGCCATGCGCCCGCCGTGGCGAGGGCAAGATTTTGTGGGTTAGTTGACTTGGCACGTAAAATTCGGTACTCTGTTATGTGGACGTACATGGAAGGGCTGTGTGCGTTGAACCCGTTGTCATCAAGGTCGTGCCGACGCACTGTGTAGATTCGTCGGTCAACAACAAACAGCATAACCTCGCGGAGGGATCAGCAATGGCAAAAAAAACTGTGAATGTCGCCATTATCGGCGCTAACTTCATGGGCAAGGCGCACAGCAATGCCTGGCGCAAAGTGGACATGTTCTTTGACCTGCCGGTGAAACCGGTACTGAAAGTTATGTGCGGAAAATTCAAAGAGGAACTGGAAGTGGCCGAGCGGTACGGCTGGGAAGAGACCTCGCTGGACTGGAAAGAGGTTGTCAACCGCCCGGACATTGACATCATCGACATTTGCACGCCCAACTTCCTGCATCCGCAAATCGCCCTCGCAGCGGCCAAAGCGGGCAAACACATCGTCTGCGAAAAACCTCTGGCCAATACGCTGAAGGAAGCCAAAGCCATGCAATCCGCCGCCGATAAAGCGGGCGTAAAAAACATGTGCGGATTCTCTTACCGGTTTGCGCCCGCCGTGCAATCCATGAAAAAGATGATCAGCAAAGGTCAGCTGGGCGAGATTTTCCATTTCCGCGCCGCGTATCAGCAGGACTGGATTGTTGACCCGGACTTCCCCATGGTGTGGCGGTTGAAGAAGAAGCATACCGGTTCGGGCGCGCTCGGCGATATCGGCGCGCACATCACCGACTTGTGCCATTTCCTGGTGGGGCCCGTGGGCGAAGTCACCAGTGCGCTGGAAACCTTTATTAAGAAACGGGTCGTGGCCGATTCCGATGTGGGCGCATGGGATGCGAAGAGCAACAAGAAAGCCAAGAAGTATGACACGGTGGACGTGGATGACGCCGCAGTGTTTATCGGTCGCATCAAAGGCGCGAACACACTGGCGTCTTTTGAGGCGACACGGTTTGCGCCGGGCCGACGCAACTACAACTGCATTGAGGTGTACGGCAGCAAGGGTTCGCTCATTTGGAATCAGGAGGACATGAACGAATTCCAATACTTCAACCGCAGCGATCCCGCGACGGAGCAGGGGTTCCGGAAAGTGCTTGCCTGCGACATCGGGCATCCTTACGTGCATGCATGGTGGCCGCCCGGACATATCATCGGCTACGAACACTTGTTCGTTCATGAGATTTATGAGTTCCTCTGCGGACTCAACAGGAAGAAGATCAATTATCCCACCTTCGAAGATGCTGTGAAGTGCCAGTCCGTGCTTGAAGCGGTTGAGAAGGCCGCCAAAACACGCAAGTGGGAGAAGGTCTAAGCGAGTAGGTTTTTGCAACGCTACAACGGTTCAAACTAGTAGAAAAAGGAGAAGAGACAATGAAACTCGGATTGCTGACTGTTATGTTCGGCGACAAATCGCTGAAAGAAGTGCTCGAAATGATCCGTCCGCTGGGACTCGAGACCGTGGAACTCGGCACGGGCAACTATCCCGGCGGCGCCCACTGTCCGGCCAAGGAGATGCTTGAGTCGAAACCCAAGCGCGAAGAGTTGCTGGCCATGATAAAAGGCGAAGGTTTGGAAATCAGCGCCCTCAGCTGTCACGGCAACCCGCTCCATCCGGATGAAGCATTTGCCAAGGAACACAACCAGGTAATGCAGGACACCGTGAAACTCGCCAACCTGCTCGGCGTGGATGTCATCAACGGCTTTTCCGGATGCCCCGGCTCCGGCCCCGGCGACAAGCGCCCCAACTGGGTAACCTGTGCATGGCCGCCGGATTATCTGGAAACGCTTGACTGGCAGTGGAACGAAGTGGTCATTCCGTACTGGACCAAGATGGCCGCCACACTCAAGGAAAACGGCCTGCGATTCGCTTTCGAGATTCACCCGGGGTTCGTGGTGTATAACACGGAAACCATGCTGAAGCTGCGCAATGCCTGTGGCGACGCGCTCGGCGTGAACTTCGATCCCAGCCATCTGTTTTGGCAGGGCATGGATCCGATTGAATGTGTCAAAGCGCTTGAAGGCGCCATTTATCATGTGCACGCCAAAGACTCCATTGTCCATGATGTGAATGCCAGCATCAACGGTGTAAACGACGCCAAGCCTTACGACCAGGAATTGCAGCGCTCGTGGATCTTCCGCACCTGCGGCTATGGCCATGACCTCAAATGGTGGAACGACTTCTTCTCCACCCTGCGTCTGGTCGGATATGACGGCCCCATCAGCATCGAACATGAGGACAGCCTCATGTCGAACTGGGAAGGCTTGACCAAAGCGGTCGCATTCCTCAAGCAAAGCATCATTGTTGAACAGCCCACGGCAATGACTTGGGCCTGATCCGCCGAACCATTTGATTACCGACACGACCGGGACACCACCCCCGGTCGTGTTCTTTTGCATTGCCGCATGTCACGCTGCGGTATCTCCCCCATGAGGGCTGGTGCGATTGGCAATTTCAAAATCTGCTTGAGTTTGGTCACGCCATTGCATTCAATCAGCTTCCCGTTGCCTTCGATCCAATCGTGGAGGTGGTAAGCTCCTATAAGTATATTCGGCTGCAGGCGGCCCTCTGGGAAGCAACAACGGAAGGCGGCCGCATACTGGGCGCGTCATTTAATTTCTGTATGGACGACCCTGCTGCCCTTGCCCTGCTTGACGGCATGTTTTCCTATGTGCAAGGCGACGCGTTTAAGCCGACGGTGGAGATGCCTTTGGAAACGGTAATACAACCGGTGCTCGACGGCATTCAATTCCGAAGCTTGCGCGGCAACGACGGCAACTTCTACGAAGGTATGAGTATTCTTTAGCCAAATGTCGTCGTGCGCCTGCGCAGATTGTGGGCCAGTGACAATACGTTGGTGAAATTCGGTTACTTTTGGACGACGGTAATGTGCTCCGAAATACCGTCGGGCGGGATTGTGACCCCTTCCATTTCGTAGAGCCGGATACGCTCCCCGCCGTCCGGGAGTTCTGTGCTGAATCCGTTGATGCGCAGCCCCGCACCATGTTTCGCCACCAGTACCGGGCGGGCATCCGGCGCGTCGGCGACAATATGGACATTCTCCAGACGGAGATTGCGTATATACCGGCAATACAGCCCATAGGCGGGCAGGGAGCCAAACATGAACGCTTCGGGGTAATCGGCCGGGCGCATGGGCGTACGCCGGTTGGCCATCCTGTCCGTGCCGCCGCCAGTCGTCTCAATATGGATGTCCCGGAGCGTCACTTCTTCCACGGGATATCCCGGTTGACCGGTGATTGACGAAGGGATGACAGCGCCCGTGGCAATCACATTGCTGATGAGGACGCCGCGCAACGAGCCCGGCACAGGTTCTTCCTGATCGCGTCCGCGGTTGCCAAGACGAATGAAAAAGGGCGCCCGCACGTTTTTCATGACAATGTTGCTTACAGTTACATTTCGAAGTATGCCGCCATCCACCGTTTCAATGGCAACCCCCGAAATAACCCGAAACGGCGGCGGCATGTCATCATCGCTGTAGATGATGGAGTTACTGAATGTAATGTTTTCAAACCCCCAACGACTTTCGGTGCCAAGTTTGAATCCGTTGCACACCGAACTCAACACGCAGTTGGCAACGGTGACGTTGCGCGTCGGGAATTCGTGTCGGGGATCGTTTTTCAGGACAATGGCGTCGTCGCCCGTTCTGATGTCGCAATTAACAATCCGTACGTTCTCACTCGACATGATGTCAATGCCGTCGGTGTTGGGCCCATGCAGCGGGTTTCGGATGGTAATGCCGTCCACCAATACGTCGCGGCAATTGTTAAAAGACAACGTCCATGACGGCGAATTGCGGATGGTTACATCGCGTATGCGAATGTGCTCGCTGTTCAAGAACCGTATGGCATGGCCGGGCCGTTCGGCATGTGCATAATCCCACGTGGCCACGTACCGCCACGACTCCGGGCTTTCCTGGTGGGCGCGGTCATGCCGTTTTTCCCAAAAGGCGGGACCGCTGGCATCAATCACACCCGAGCCCGTGATCCCCACATGAGAAGCCCCGTCAATATGAATCATATCGCGTCGGTAATCGGATCGGTCTTCACTGCCCAACAACACCGCGCCCGGCATCAGGTGCAGGGTCACATGGCTTCGCAGCCGGATGGTGCCTGTTCGAAACACACCCGCAGACACCCGCACAATGCCGCCGCCCTGTTCCGCACATTGGTCAATGGCTTTCTGAATGGCTTCCGTATTCAGTTTCTCGCCGTCACCGTCCGCGCCAAAGGCCTCTATGTCATAAATCGGGCCGGCCGAATCGGAATCGCCGTGGGCCGCCGCCAATGACAGCAATATACATGCGATAAGAACTCCGTACTTTCCAAACATCTGCTGCATAATTCTTTCCTTTGCCCGCCTATATAAACGGGTTTCATCGTGCGCCTGCTGTACATCTCCAGTGTTCCCATCTTACCATGCACACGCATCAATGTGCACATTCGAGCATAACAACCGCAGCCATCTGCCCAATATTACGTGCCGGTTGATACCCCCATAATTGGGCGCTCGTCATCTATTTTGGCTTTTGGCCTCATATCTGCTAATCTTACTGTAT
>SKQZ01000329.1 GCA_007118765.1 Candidatus Hydrogenedentota bacterium | reverse complement strand
CCGGCTATTTCCGGCGCGAGTATTATGCCGGGTACATGTTCATGCTGCCGTGGCTCGTGGGGTTTCTGGTATTGGGCGGAGGCCCGCTGGTGTTTTCCGCATTCATGAGTTTTTGCGAATACGATGTGTTGTCGCCGCCGCGCTTTGTCGGTCTGCGCAATTACCACGAGATGTTTTTTGAAGATCCCCTGTTCTACAAGGCCCTTTGGAACACGATATACATGGCGATTGCCATCCCGTTGGGCATGGTCGTCAGTTTGGGCATCGCCATGCTGCTGCACCGGGAAACGAAGGGCATGGCCTTTTACCGCACGCTTTTTTATCTGCCGGCCATCATGCCCGCCGTGGCCGCCTCCATCCTCTGGATGTGGATATTCAATCCCACGGAAGGCATCTTGAACGCCCTGCTTGCGCGCGTTGGCATTGAGGGCCCGGCATGGCTGCAAAACCAGAATTGGTCGAAGCCCGCGCTGATTATCATGATGGTATGGGGCGCGGGCGGCGGCATGATTGTGTGGCTGGCCGGACTGAAAGGCATCCCGCAGCACCTGTACGAGGCCGCCGAACTGGACGGGGCCGGGCCGTTTCGCAAATTCTTCAACATCACGCTGCCCATGCTCAGCCCCTACATTCTGTTTAACATGATTATGGGGCTGATAGCCACGTTTCAGGTGTTTACCCAAGCCTATATCATGACCCAGGGCGGGCCGGTGGATTCCACGCTCTTTTATGCATACGCGTTGTTTAACAATGCGTTTCGTTTTATGCGCATGGGCTACGCCTCGGCCATGGCGTGGGTGTTGTTTTTCATTATCCTTGCACTGACCCTGTTGCAGTTGTATTTCTCCAAGCGCTGGGTCTATTACGAGTCGGAGCGATAACCATGGCAAAGCCCCTGCATAAACGTATTTTCGGACGGCTTGCCATGCACGCCATTTTGATCCTCGGCTCGATTGTATTTTCCGCGCCCTTTGTATGGCTCATCAGCACCAGCATGAAAACGCCCGAGGAATTATACCCGCCGCGCTGGCTGCCCATACTGCCCGACCGGGTGGTGGAATCGCCCTACATGCGGCTGCGCACCAATGAGCGTCCCGTGCGGCCGTTGGGCGTGTTGGATGCGGATTGGGAGCGGCTGCAACCCGCGGCGAAGACGGCCATTACGGAGCGCATAACCGCACTGGCGCCGCAGCTTCCGGCATATATGCAGCCCCTTGCCGATCATCCGGAACTTACCGAGGGCGTCTTTGCACGATTGCTGCGACGGGCGCCATCCCGCTTGTTTGTGGGGCCTGTCGAACCCGGCGTCCAATGGTTTGCCGAGCGGGTTACGCCGGACGAGATACGGGACGTGTTTGAGTTGGTGTATTGCCGTGTGGCGTTTTCGGAGCTGGTTTTTATCTCGTGGGATATGCGCATTGAGACCCCCTTGCCGCCGGAGGAAGTTCCCTGGCAGGTTATTGAGGGCGACGCTTCGCTCGTGCCGCGCACACGGGACGTGCGCCGCGTATCGCAGGAGGTCCGGTATTCCTTTGAGGATCACAACCGGTTTGTGGTGCAGGCGGAATTGCCGATGGCATGGTCGCTTGATGAGTTCAAGAAGATGCGGCTGGCGAATCATGCCGACCGGTCATGGCATAGTTTCGACATGGTGCTTGAAATGGACGGGCGCCGACTGGAGGCGCATTCGCCGGCATACGCGGCCACGGACCGGTGGCAGGACCATACATGGCAGGTGGCGAGTTACGAGGATGATACGGTTGCGGTCAAGACATGGATCACGTTGCACGATACGGGCCCCGCGGCGTACGACACGCCCGGCAAGGCGCGGGTGACCGTGACCTATAACCAGGCGGGCGGCCTCATGGCGGCGTACAACAAGTTCATCTCAAACTATCTTGAAGTGGGCCGTCGTGTGCCGTTCTGGCGCTATATGGGCAACAGTGTGTTTCTTGTGGTGATGAATATTCTGGGTCAGATTTTCGGCGCATCGCTGGCGGCCTATGCCTTTTCACGGTTGCGCTGGCCGGGCCGTGAGTTTTGTTTCGTATTGGTGCTGGCCACCTTGATGGTGCCGCCGCAGGTGACGCTTATACCCGTGTTCCTTATCTTCAAGAATCTGGGGTGGTTTAACACCCTGCGTCCCTTGTGGGTGCCGGCGTTCGCGGGCGCCGCCTTCTTTATCTTCCTGCTGCGCCAGTTCATGCGCACCATTCCAACAGACCTTGAGGACAGCGCCAAGATTGACGGTTGCGGCTATATTGGCATTTACTGGCGCATCATCCTGCCGCTAATCAAGCCCGCGCTGGCCACCATCGCCATTTTCACCTTCATGACCGTGTGGAATGATTTTATGGGGCCGCTCATCTTTATCACCGACCAGGAACTGTATCCCCTGAGTTTGGGATTGTATGCGTTGCACGCGGTCATGGTCGGTCAGCACCAGATGATGATGGCCGCCGCCGTGTTGATGACCATACCGGTTATTCTGCTGTTCTTCCTTGCCCAGCGTCAGTTTATCCAAGGGATTACGTTAACCGGATTGAAAGGCTGATAGTGCCCACAAACGGGCGCGGTCTGGCAGTATGAATTGGTCATTGCCTGTCTTTATGCGTTATGATAGAGGCAGGGTTCCCACAAACAATAAGTAGGCGTCTTTACTTTGGCGCCATGTGTTTATTAAACGGAAAGGATAGCTATGAGCAAGTTAATGACGAAACATGTATTCACTTCCGAATCGGTGTCCGAAGGACATCCTGACAAGGTTTGTGACCAGATATCAGACGCAATTCTTGATGCGTGCCTGCAATCCGACCCGAACAGCCATGTCGGCTGCGAAACGCTGGTGGCCACGGACTTGGTGGTCAATGCGGGGGAGATCACCTGCGCAAAGTGGGACCAGATTTCGCCGGACGAAATAGCGCGCGACGTCGTGCGGTATATTGGCTATACCCATGAAGATATGGGGTTTAACTACCAGACATTTGAATATATGAACCGTCTCCATGAGCAATCGCCCGACATCGCCATGGGCGTGAATGAAGGCTCAGGTCTTTTCTCTGAACAGGGCGCGGGCGATCAGGGCATGATGTTCGGCTACGCGGCAGACGATACGCCGGAGTTGATGCCCGCGCCCATTCAGTACAGCCACCTGCTGCTGAAAGAGTTGAGCCGCATTCGCAAGGCGGGTGACATTTCTTATCTGCGGCCCGATTCAAAGTCGCAAGTGTCGGTGCGCTACGAACAGGGCAAGCCGGTGTGCATCACGGCGGTGGTTATTTCACACCAAACCGAGGACATACCCCTTGATACGATTCGTGACGACCTGGTCAAAGTGGCCAAGGACGTGCTTGGACCCACCGGCCTGTTGACCGATGACACCGCGTACTTTGTTAACCCGACGGGCCGTTTTGTGGTGGGCGGACCTTATGGCGATTCCGGGTTGACCGGACGCAAGATTATTGTGGACACCTATGGCGGCGTGGGTTGTCATGGCGGCGGCGCTTTTTCGGGCAAGGATCCGACAAAGGTGGACCGCAGCGCGGCCTATTACAGCCGCTACGTGGCCAAGAATATCGTGGCCGCGGGCTTGGCCGCAAAATGCGAGCTGCAGGTGGCGTATGCCATTGGCGTGGCCAAGCCGATGAGCGTGAATGTGTCCACCTTCGGCACCGGCGCCGTCAGCGACGACATTTTGCAGGAAGTGGTTGAAACCAGCGGCCTCTTCGATTTTCGCCCGGCTGCGATCATGAGCAGTCTTGGACTAACACAGCCCAGCGGATGGTGCTATCGTGACACGGCGGCATACGGCCATTTCGGTCGCGACATATTCCCGTGGGAGAAGACGGACTGCGTGGATGCGTTGAAGGCCGCAGTTGCTGAAAAAGCGTAGGCGTATATGATGACAGTAAACACCGACATTGCCATTCTCGGGGTGGGTTCGCCCATTGTGGACCTGCTGGCCCAAATCCCGGAGTCTTTTCTGGAAACCGTTTCCGGCGAAAAGGGCGGCATGGAACTGGTGACACCCGAAGCGATGGACGCCATCGTGGCGCGTCTGCCCGTACCGCCCATTGAAGCGCCGGGCGGCAGCGCGGCCAACACCGTTTGTGCCCTTGCGCGATTGGGGTTGCCCGTGGGTCTGCTGGGAAAGACCGGCGAAGATGCCATGGCCGACCATTATCGGCGGGCCTTCACCGCATTGGGCGGCGACTGCGCCAGATTTAAGACTACGGACGAAAAGCCCACGGCACGCTGCCTGAGTCTGATCACGCCCGATGGCGAGCGCACCATGCGCACGGACTTGGGCGCGGCCATGCTGTTGACGCCGCAGGAGATTGTCCCCAAAGACTTTGACGGGTATACGCATGTGCATATTGAAGGGTATTTGCTGTTGGACGAGCCGGTCACGATGCGCGTGCTTGAAATGGCGTTAACCAACAATTGCAGTGTCAGCCTTGACTTGGGTTCCTTTGAGGTCGTGCGCAACACGCGGGACAAGCTGACCGGATGGCTGCGAGATTATGTGGACATGGTATTCGCGAACGAAGATGAAGCGCGTGCCTTTTGTGACAGCGATTCGCCGGAAGTGGCGCTGAACGCCTTTTGCGAATTGTGCGGCATGGCGGCGGTAAAGCTCGGCGCCGATGGCGCGTGGCTGCAATCGGGTGGCGAACGCGTTTTTGTGGACGCCTATAAAACGGATCCCGTGGTGGACACCACCGGCGCAGGCGATTGCTGGGCGGCGGGGTTTCTGTTTGGACATTTGCAGGGCGCTTCGCTGACGGCCAGCGGAAAACTGGCGGCGTTGGTGGGTTCGGAGACGGTGGCGACCCTGGGGGCGTCACCGAGCAAAGCGGGCTGGCAGCGGATCAAACAAAAAGCACAGTCGCTGTAAGGACAGGCACGGGTCAACATAAGGGAGAACAACCAATGTATGTAGGCAGGATCGTTAGCGTCGCCCGTACAAACGACGGGCGTTTGTGCGCCGTGTACCGTGTTTCCAGCCGCTCTTTCCCCAACCGCACGGCCACGGTGGGGGACGACAAGGTGAGCATTGTCCCCAAGCCCGGTCACGAAGGGGACATCATGAAAAACCCCTATATCGCGTATAACTGCGTGCGCATTGTACGCAACGGCGATGTGGCGGTGGTCACGAACGGCAGCCAGACGGATGTCATTGCCGAAAAGATTGAGAGCGGCATGCCGGCGCGCGATGCCGTGGTGCTCGCTTCGCTCATGCTCGACTACGAGAAGGACGCCTATAATACGCCGCGCATCAGCGCGGTGGTGGACAAGCAGGCCGACGAAGGGTGGCTCGGCGTGGTGCGCCATGACGGGTTGCAGGTGGAGCGCATCGCCTTGGAACTGGGCCGGATTTATTATGTGGCCACCTACGAAGAAAGCACCGTGTGCAGCGAACAGTGCGATGAATTCAGCGCCGACACCGCGGAGGAGGCCTGCGACTTTATTCTTGGCGGCGGCGTGTTTGCCGAACGCGATAATCCCGTGACGGCCGTGGCGGCGGTGGCTTCCGATTATAGTTATCAGTTGGCGGCAAAAGACGCCGTTTGACATGGGCGCGCTTGCGCGAAAACCTTTGGAACTCTCGCATTATGACTACTGTGTATGTATCGCCGTTGGCAGAGCGGTTTGCCACCGCGGACATGAAGGCGCTGTGGAGCGCCCAGAAGAAATTTTCCACATGGCGCAAATGCTGGGTGGCATTGGCCGAGGCGGAACAAGAGCTGGGGCTGAGCATCAGCGATGCGCAGCTGGAGGCGATGCGCGCACACATCGAAGACATTGACTTCGAGAAGGCGGCGGCCTACGAGAAAGACATGCGCCACGATGTCATGGCCCATATCCATGCTTACGGGGACGTGGCGCCGGAGGCGCGCGGCATCATTCACCTCGGCGCAACCAGCTGCTATGTGGGCGATAATACCGACCTTATCCTGATGCGTGAGGGGCTCGAACTGGTTCTGAACAAGGTGGCCGCCACCTTGAACCGGCTCAAATTGTTCGCCCATCAATACAAAGATTTAGCCACGCTCGGGTTCACGCATTACCAGCCCGCCCAACTGGTGACGGTGGGCAAACGCGCTTGTCTTTGGGCGCAGGACCTGTTGCTGGACGGCCTGCAACTGGAGCACATGCTGGGCGCGTTGCGATGTCGCGGCGTGAAAGGCACCACGGGAACACAGGCGTCCTTTTTGGCCTTATTTGACGGGGACGAAGAAAAGGTCTGCGCCTTGGACCGGCTGGTGGCGTCGAAACTGGGCTTTGACGATTCCTTCATTATTACCGGCCAGACCTACACCCGAAAAGTTGACACCCAGATATTGAACACGCTGGCGGGGATTGGCGAGTCGGCGCACAAATTCGGCAGTGACCTGCGCCTGTTGCAAAATCGCAAAGAGGTGGAGGAGCCGTTTGAAAAGTCACAGGTGGGCAGCTCGGCCATGCCTTATAAACGCAACCCCATGCGCAGCGAACGGATCTGCGCCTTGAGCCGCTTTTTGATGACCGCGCCGCTTCATGGCGCATTCACCACCGCCACCCAATGGTTTGAGCGCACTCTTGACGACTCGGCCATTCGCCGGCTGAGCGTTCCCGAAGCGTTTCTTGCCGCGGATGCCGTGCTGAACCTGTATTTGAATGTGATGGAACGTCCCCGCGTCTATCCGAAAGTTATTGAACGGCACCTGTGGGAGGAATTGCCGTTTATGGCATCGGAAAACATCCTCATGCATT
>SKQZ01000340.1 GCA_007118765.1 Candidatus Hydrogenedentota bacterium | reverse complement strand
TTGCGCAGGCCGCCGGCTGACAGCGTGTTAGTACACGTCGAAGTCGGCGGGCAAGCAAAGTGCCTGATATGGTGTAAGATTCGCAGGCGCAACAGAAATCTTGTGAAATATGCGGGTTAGTAACTCCCACCCAATTTTGACCTGTCTCTGGTGAAAAAGTCTATATATAGTGCTGTTCTGCCCCAGCCTGCCCAGATTATACGATATATAGTGGTCTGCCGCCTCGTCAATCCCCTTTGAAATGAAGAAGTTACCTGAAAAAATACTTGACTTTGGGGTGCAGATATGGTACAGTATGGATCGTTAATGGGTTTGAAATGGAGTAAAAATGGAAGAGCCTCATGTACTTCGGAGAGACACATACGGCGCTTGACGACAAGGGACGATTGGCAATCCCCGTTCAGTTTCGGCGCATTATGCAGACACTGGACCATGATACGTGGTTCATTACACGCGGATACGACAACGCGTTGCTGCTCTATCACAAGGAGGCATGGGAAGCGCTGTTGGACGAACAAGTGCCGCCGCCCACCCTGGATCCGCATATTGTGGATTTCCGCCGGTTCTTTGTTGGCGGCGCGGCCAAAGGCAAACTTGATCGTCAGGGGCGCATTTTAATTCCCCAGTACCTTCGCGCCTATGCCGGCATAGACCGTGAAGGGGTGCTGCAAGGGGTGGAAGATCATCTTGAACTATGGAGCAATACGGGTTGGCACGCATTTCATGAGCGTCGCATGCCCGATTACAAGGAAATGGCGGCTGAACTTTTTGGGAACTACAGAAGTAGGCCTGCCCAACAATCGGAGGAAAGAAGCGATGTTGAACGTTGAACGACTGGATATGGGGGACATTACGACATTGCGTGTTTCAGGTGAGGTTGACGGTGTCGGTGCGAACACGCTTCGTGATGCGATTAAGCAATGTGTAGCGGAGAAGCGGTATCACCTGGTGCTCACCATGTCGCACGTGATGTTTCTCAGTTACATGGGCGCGGGTGTCTTGGTGGAGGGGCTGGGGCTGGTGCAAACTTTTCACGGCGATATCAAATTAGCGTCACTAAACATCCAAAGCCGTCGGCTGTTAAGCATGATGGGCTTGGGTCATGTATTTGAATTGCATTCATCGGAAATGTCTGCCGTACAGGGATACAAGCAGGAAGCAGCCTGAAAAGCAAGGGTGTTCTTGCCTGTACGCGACACGATGGCAACGGGACAAGGGAACCAAGCATGCCTGATTCCGCCGCGCATGTGCCCGTTATGGCGGAGACCGCGCTGGAATTGATGCGTGTTCGCCCCGACGGCGTGTATGTGGATGCCACTGCAGGTGCAGGCGGGCATGCACACCGAATTGCCGCGTGTTTGGAAACGGGTAGACTAATTGCCCTTGATCGCGATCCCGAAGCGGTGGCCATGACGACGTCGCGGCTTGCAGCGTATTCATGTGTATCGGTGATTCAGGCAAACTACAGTGTGCTTGATACCGTATTGCCGGACGCCGGTGTGCATGCAGTGGACGGCATCTTGTTTGACCTTGGTGTATCAAGCATGCAGTTGGACAACGAGTCACGCGGCTTTTCGTTTCAAAGCGACGGACCGTTGGACATGCGCATGGATACCACGACGGTGATGGACGCCGCCGTATGGCTAACCCGTGCAACCCGCGAACAGATTGTTCAGGTGCTGCGCGAATACGGCGATGTCGGACCGGCAGGCCGAATAGCAGACAGAATCGTGGCGCGGCGTGATCAGCAGCGCCTGCAGCGCACATCGGATCTGGCGGCGGCGGTGGAGGAGGCGCTGGACTTTGTGTCCGGCACCCCCGTGGAAGTGCGCACGGTGTTTCAAGCGGTGCGCATGGCCGTGAACGAAGAGTTGAAGCATTTGGAAGCGGGCTTGCGCCAGGCAAAAGAATGGCTGGCCCCGGAGGGCCGCATTGTGGCCATTTCGTTTCACAGTGGTGAGGATCGTGTGGTGAAAAATACATTTCGCGCATGGACACGTCCCCAGCTGTTGTTAAAGCCCGATGGGCGCGTTCGCGAAAAACGCGCGCCGGAAATGAAGATGGTTACACGCAAGCCGGTATTGCCCACGTCGGAGGAAACAATGCGTAATCCACGAAGCAAGAGCGCCAAAATGCGCGCCGTGGAGCGCATGCGATCCATTGGAGCGCCATAAAGGAGAATGACAATGCGACGCAAGACCAGAATTGAACGACGGAAGCTGTTGCGGGGATGGCACAAATGGGCGGTGCTGCCCGTCATAGTTTTCGCGGTACTGTTTGCCGACGCGTGGTTGAATATACAGGTGCGCTATAAAGACTACGAACTGAACAGACTCAGCAACAAACGGCAGCGCTTGGACGGTGAACTGGATAAGGTGCGGGCACGGGAGGCGCAACTCAGCGGCGTTGATCATCTCTCAGCAATCGCGGAAAGGCTGGAATTGGCCGCACCCCGGTCGCAACAGTTTAGAAGTGTTGCTTACCGTGAAGTGCCTCGCCGCACCTCCGTCATGGAACTGGCGAACACCGAAACGCCTTCTCCGGCGCTTGTGGTTATCGACCTTGAGGAATCGCCCGCGATACGGTTGGCACAAAAAAAGGAAGCGCCCCGTGAAAACATTGTTACGCCACGCGCTCCCGTAATGCTGACACCCATAACACCTCCCCGGAAAGACACCTTTGAAGAAGTAAAAACAGCGTATTATGACAACCCGGTTGAAGCACGTCCAAGCGCCTCATTGAAACCGTATGAGGAAGCGATGGATATATATGAAGACACTGAAAATTCGCTGTTAACGGTGGAAGACATGTTAGCGCGACTATAACCGTGCCGTTGAGGCGCGGCTGACAAGCGGTTAGTGGTGGTACGCATATGCAGAACGCAAGAAACAAATGGAAATACAAACCCGCCAAGGGGATTGATTACAAACCCACTGAGGAACACCGCAGCCGCATCTGGTGGGTGCAACTGGCATTTTTGGTTGCCTGTGGCCTGCTTTTTCTGCGTCTTGGATTCATCCATCTTAATCCCAGCGCCAAACTGTCCGAGGAGGAACAACGGCACATTGGCCGCATGCATATTCCAATTGGCCGGGGCGAAATCTTCGATAGAAACGGGCTGGTGCTGGCAACGAATACCAACATCCCCTCTGTATATGTTGATCCGCGCAAAGTGGAAGACCCGTTGTCGCTGGCCAACTATGTAAGCCTGCAACTTGATATCCCTGAAGATACCGTATTGGCGCGGTTTGCAAGAACAGATGCCGCAGGGCGCGTCCGGAAATCGAACCCCATCAAGCGTTGGGTCGTTGACATGACCGAGGATGATGCGGAGGCGCTCAGGGCATTCAGCAATGGCGCCATCATGATCCAGAACGAGCCGGTGCGGCACTACCCGCATCAGGATAGTGCGGCCCATTTGCTGGGGTTTGTCAACCGTGCGGGCGAAGCCAGCGAAGGACTGGAGCTGGCTTTCGACGATCATCTGCGCAGCAAGTACGGTGTGTTGCTTGCACGTACCGACGAACGGCGCCAGCTGTTGCCATCGGGACTGGTGTCTTATGAAGAACCCGAAGGCGGCGAAATGGTGCAGCTGACGTTGGATATCAATATCCAGCATACGCTTGAAAACGCCTTGGACAACAGAATGGAGGAAGTGGGCGCAGTGGCCGGGCTGGGCATTATTATGGAAGTACATACCGGCGCCATTCTAGCCTTGGCAAGCCGACCGGCCTTTAACCCCAACCGGTATGACGAATACCCCGCTGAATTGCGAAAGAACCGGGCACTGTTGGATGTTTTCGAGCCGGGCAGTACATTCAAAATCGTCACTGCTGCCGCGGCGCTGGAACATGGGTTGGTGACGCCGGAAACGAAGATAGATTGTGAAAACGGTTCCTTCAATCCATACGGGCATCGTATACGCGATTTCTACAGATTGGGCGTCGTTTCTTTTCGGGAGGCCTTTGAACAGTCCAGCAACATTGCCTTTATTAAGCTGGCCGCCTTGTTGGGGCCGGAACGATTGGAGGAATGGATTCGCTCTTTCGGTTTTGGTGCACGCACCAGTTCAGATTTTCAGTTTGAAAGCCCCGGCATATTTCGACCGCATACCCAATGGTCGCGATTGTCCATGGGGTCGTTGCCCATGGGGCAGGAGGTTGCCGTGACCATGCCGCAATTGGCCAAGGCGATGGCCGTGATCGCCAACGGCGGGTATGTCGTGCAACCCTATTTTGTTGAGCACGCCATATCGCAACGAGGTGAGATCACATACCAGTATCAAGCGCCTCCGCGCAAGCGTATTTTGTCCGCACAGACCGCCCAGACCATGCAGTACCTGTGTCATAAGGCGGTGTTAAACGGCACGGGCCGTGCTGCAAGTATCCCGGAATACCGTTCCGGCGGAAAAACGGGTACGGCCCAGATGGCGCGTAAAGATGGGCGTGGCTACGATCCGGACCGCTTTACCACGGTGTTTGCCGGGTTTGCGCCCATGTCAAACCCGCGTCTGGTGGGTGTGATTGTCATCCAGGAGCCTTCCATCAGACAGCGTTATGGCGGTTTTGTATGTGGCCCGGTGTTCAAAGAGGTCATGCGCGATGCGTTGATTCGCCTGAACGTGCCTGAAGACCCTGTAATTGATCCGATGGCGGTGGAGGAGGAAAAGACGCTGATGGCGGCAAAACCTCAAGACGACCCAGTCGAACAGAAATCGAACACGTCTGCCCATGTGTCCAATGCGGACGCGCTGGATGCCGATACGGTGGCGCCTCGACCCGACCCCGAGGACTTGGATGAGAACCTTGAAGCGTTGTTAACCCCACTGGACGGACTTGAATTGGTGGCGCGGCGCATGGCAGACGATGATACGGAGCGGGCTATGCCCAACCTGATAGGCTTGACAAGGCGCCAGGCCCGCGAAAAACTCCAGCAACTTCAAATTTCCATGGATGCGCAGGGTGCGGGATGGGTAATTTACCAAGACCCGCCGCCCGGTGCGGTCCTGGATAATATCTCTCTGTGTGCGTTGCGCTTTGGCGACAGAATGGCGGTGCTGGATGATGCTGACGAGGGATGATATTGCCCGTGTATTGGGATTGAAGGGGAATGTCCCGGACATCTCGGTTGCTGCTGTCACGGAAGATTCGCGGCGCGTAGTGCCGGACACATTGTTTGTGGCGGTACGTGGTACGGCAACCGATGGCCATGCGTATATTCAGCAGGCAGTTGAGGCGGGCGCCGTGGCGGTGCTGGGAGATAAACAGAATATCGGCACAGATATGCCGTGTCCGTACATCTGCCACGAGAACCCACGCAGAGCGGCGGCATTGCTTGCCCATGAACTCGCGGCCAATCCGTCGCGTGAAATGTGTGTTGTCGGAATTACCGGCACCAACGGCAAAACCAGCACGGCGTTTCTGGTGCAACAAATCTTGCGGCAATCCGGCAACGAATGTGCCCGGTTCGGTACGCTGGGCTATGATGTGGGCGGCGTACAACTGGAGGCGCCCCATACGACGCCATTTGGCGAAGACCTCGCCAACCTCTTTGCAAAGGCTAAGCAGGCAAATGTACGGTACGTGGCCTTGGAAGTCAGTTCCCATGCGCTTGCGCAGGATCGTGTGGCGGGCATCGCCTTTAACGGCGGGGCCTTCACAAACCTCAGCCAGGACCACTTGGATTTTCACGAAGACATGGAGACCTATCTTCAGGCGAAGCTGAAACTGTTTGAGTTGGTACGTGAAGAGCATGCCCGTGACGGTGGTACATGGCCTTGCTTTACCGTGGTCAATCAGGAAGACCCCTGTGCCGGGCGTTTCGCATCCGTGCTGCCTGATCAGTGCATCCGATACGGCGAAGGCGGTCAAGTGCTTGCCACAGGGTTGCGCTTGCTCGCGGACGGCGCGCAGTTTGTGCTGGAGACGCCGTGGGGCAGTTGTGACGCCCGTATCCATCTGGTTGGCCGTCACAACGTGCAAAATGCCTTGTGTGCCGCGGCAATAGGCGGCGCTTTGGGGTTGCCCGTGGAAACGTTGGCCGCGGGGCTTGAATCATTGCCTTCGGTGCCGGGGCGATTTGAAGCCGTGCATGCGGGCCAGGATTTTCAGGTGATTGTAGATTATGCCCACACGGATGACGGGTTGCGAAATGCGTTGCAGGCTGCACGCGCAGTGTGCGACGGACGTATCCTCTGCGTGTTTGGCTGTGGCGGTGACCGGGATACAGGCAAGCGTCCCAAAATGGGCGCGGTTGCAGCGGAGTTGGCGGATTACGTCGTGGCAACTTCAGACAATCCACGCACGGAAGATCCCTGTCGCATTCTGTTGGATGTGGAGGTGGGATTGCAACGGGGCGGCAAGCGGAAGAATGAAGACTATGTGGTTATTGAATCGCGTCGGGAAGCCATTTTTCACGCCATTGAACAGGCACAACCTGGCGACTTGGTATTGATTGCGGGCAAAGGCCACGAGAACTATCAAATACTTGGAACAGAGCGTATACATTTTGATGATAAAGAACAGGCATTGGAAGCGCTTGCGGAGAGGATTCAATGACGTTGCAATACACGGTGCGGGAAGTCGCTGAAATGATGCACGCCGCTCCCCCTGCGGAGGGCGGCGAAGCGCTTGTTACCGGGGTTTCTACAGATACGCGTTCCATAGGGCATGGCGATTTGTTCATTGCCCTCGCCGGCGAAAACTATGATGCCGATATTTTTGTGGACGAGGCGTTCGCAAAGGGTGCCGTAGCGGCGGTGACCCATCGTGCGCACGGCGCCGGCCCCTGTATGATTGTGGAAAAACCTTTGGAAGCGTTG
>SKQZ01000317.1 GCA_007118765.1 Candidatus Hydrogenedentota bacterium | reverse complement strand
TGCTTGCCCGCCGACTTCGACGTGTACTAACACGCTGTCAGCCGGCGGCCTGCGCAAAACACCTGCTCTGGCGCAATCTTCACAGGCTCACGACGAAACCTGATGAAATATCCGGGTTAACCGGCTGCAGGGGTCGCCGACGTTTCCACCGCGGCGATGATCTCTTCAAAGGGCTGTGCGGCCAGACTCTCAAGCAGTTTGTCATATCCCTTCAAGGGAGACGCACTGGTGACCGAGTTGGGTACAACGACACAGTACAACGAAGCGGCGCGTGCGGCGGCAATACCCTTTGGAGAGTCTTCCACAACGAAAGACCGTTCCGCTGAAACGCCAAGCCGTTCAAGGCCCATGTGATAGAGTTCGGGGTCGGGTTTGACTTGGGCGGCTTCGTCGCCACAGGCAAATGCATCAAACTGATTGTACAGCCCCAGCCGTTTCAGGTGACCATGCACCCAGTTGCGGCTTGAGCTGGATACGACCGCCAGTTTCAGGCCCTGCGCTTTTGCTGTCGCGATGGCCTCCCGCACGCCCGGCATTGCCTCTTGCCGATGCACATGATACAGATAGCAGGCCCGCCGCGCGGTGTTTATGGTGTCCCTGTCAACAACGCGGCCAATTTGTCCGCTCAAATACACGAGGGGATCAAACACATCGTAGTTGTACCCCCCGATATTGGCGGCCCAGCGTTCCAACGGCAAAAACGCGCCATGCGCTTCGTATACCCGTTGCCATGCCTCATACAATGCGGTTTCAGAGTCAAGGATAACGCCGTCAAAGTCAAACAATACGGCTTGCAGTCGTCTTTCCGAATGGGTCATAACGCTTCCCGCGCCGCTTGAAAGGCCTCCGCATAGCGCCGTGCGTTTTCAGTAAGTCCTTTGTAGTCCCCGGCTTCCACCAGTTTCTTTTCGACCAGATTGCCGCCCACGCCAATGGCTACCACGCCCGCTTTCACGAAATCGGCGAGGTTGTCGAGGTTCACCCCGCCGGTGGGGGCCAGCGGAATCTGCGGCAATGGTGCGCGCACCGCCTTGATATAACTTAGACCGCCACAATTTGCGGGAAACACTTTGATGATGTCGCCGCCAAGCAACCATGCGTTGTAAATTTCCGTGGGTGTGAACGCGCCGGGCATACAGGGCTTGCCATAGCGGTGCGCCATGTCAATCACCTCTTTGGAGGTGATGGGGCTGACCACATACATTGCGCCTGCAAGAATGGCGAGCCGCGCAGTTTCCGCGTCGAGCACGCTGCCCACGCCGAGACAGACATCCGCGCCGGCCAGATTCTTGGAGGCAGTTTCGATACACCCCAGCGCGCCGGGCGTGGTCATGGTGACTTCAATACAGCGTACGCCCCCTTCCATAACGGCTTCAACCGTGCGCGCCAACCCGTCGCCGCTGTCTGCGCGCACGATGGCGATGATGCCGTTGTCGGTCAGGTACTTATGAATTGCTTGTTTGTCCATTGCTGATGCTCCAATTAGGGGTTTGACGGCACGTCCACCGCCTGTCGCGATGCCGCCGAATCATAGGCGCCCTGCAATACACGCATATAGCGCAACCCATCGGCGAAATCGGGATGATAGGGTGTGCCCTTGCGAATTGCGTCCACAAAATCCTGTTCCACGCGCCAGTTTTCCACGTCGTATGCTTCCTCAGGGTGTATATCAACCGGGGTCGTCGCGCCGTCGCGCGTTATATACAGGATGTCGTCATTCATATCGTACTGCAACGCGCCGCGGTCGCCATACACGTCAATACGGTCTTCGGCAACCGCCGACACCGTGCTGATGGCATACTGCACCGGCACGTCATTGTTCAGTGTGGTGTTGGCCGCAATCTGGTCCGGTATTTCAACCGGTGTCAGTACACCGCTGTCATCAGGTCGGCGCTCGGTATACAGATAGGTTTCGCCGCTGACGCGCCGCGTGGGGCCAAACCACCGGTGAATGACTTCAATGTACATGCCGAAGGTATGCATATTTAATCCGGACAACCGCCGGTCTTTGCGCCATGTAATGGGGGCACGGGCATCCGTCCACGTATCGGCAAGGCTTCGCACGGAGACATACCGCAATGCGCCAATGGCATTGTCCGCCAGCAACCGTGCCATCACCCGGTCGTACCGCATGCCGATGGGCACGGGACACAAGGCGGCCACCTTGCCCGAATCGGCCGCCGCAGAATACATGCGTTCCGCTTCGTCACGGTTTCGCGCCATGCGCGCCTGACAAAAAACATGCTTGCCCGCAGTCAACGCCGCAACACTCGCCTCACAATGCAGATACGGCCACGTTCCAATCACCACGGCATTGATGTCGCCCCGGTCAATTACGGCGCGCCAGTCATCGCATACATGAGGGATGCCGCAGTCTTCGGCGGCCCGCTTTGCAGACGACTGCGTGCGATTGGCCACTGCAAGCAGGCGAACACCGGGAATCTTTTGAAAGCCCGGCACATGGCGCGTACGACAAATGCCGCCAAGCCCGATAACGCCAATGTTAATTTCCTGTGTCATGGCTATCCTTCCGGTCATGCACGATACAAACTGCGCCCAATCCCCATGGCCTCGCGACAGGCTTCCACCGTTTCCAGGGCCACCGGCGTGACCCGCTTGGCGTTCTCCCGGAGGAAATCCTCAATGGACGTGTCATTGTTGGCCGGGTCATGATACTTTTCGATGATGGGCGCGTTAAAGTTGGACACATGCTCCGCCACCGTCTTCTTGAGCGCGCCGTAAAACTTGCCGCCCGCACGGTATTGCCCCAGAAACTCCAGATAGACGTCTTCCGGCGCCAACAGCGACAACAGCCGATACAGTACGCCCACGCCGGGCGGCATTTTGGGTATGACGACTTCGGGCGCATCGCTGTCCGTGTCCAGCGGCAGGGGGTCGGTGGTGGTGGGTACCGCCTTGATTTTGCGTAACACCGTCTGCGGGTCGTCCAGCAGGTCAAGCGTGTTGTTCTCGCTCTTGCCCATTTTCTCGGAGCCATCAAGTCCGGGCAGCCGCAAAGCATCACGGCCAAGGGGCCGGGGGATATGCAACACCTCGCCAAATCGGTGGTTAAACTTGGCCGCAATATCGCAGGCCATTTCCAAGTGCTGCCGTTGGTCATCGCCCACGGGCACGGCATCGGCCCGAACGATGAGGATATCGGCCGCCATCAACACGGGATACCCCAGCAGGCCATAGGACAGCGGGTTGCCCGCGATTTTCGGATCGTCCTGTACTTTGGCCAACTTGTCTTTGTAGGTGGTGCCCCGTTCCAAGTGACCGATATTCGTAACCATGCCCAACAACAAGGTTAATTCGGCGGTACACGGCAAATCGCTTTGCCGGTAAATGACGGACTTCTCGGGATCCAGCCCGCAGGCCACGTAGGTGCGCAACATATCAAGGGTTGCCCGATAGATCTCCTGGCGGTCCGTAATGGTTGTCAGCGCGTGATAATCCGCAATAAAGTAGTAACAACAGGCATCCGTTTGCTGTAACCGTAGAAAATGCCAAATGGCCCCGAAATAATTCCCGTAATGGAGCCGTCCCGTGGGACGAATACCTGACAATATCACCTCGTTGCTTTGTGCTGTTGACATTATTTCATTCCTTGTAAGGGGGTGGATAGATCGTTATTGCGTCGGGTTTCCCGGTTGCGACATAACAAACGCCGCTGCCGCAAGGGCCACGCACAGGCGTCAATGGCGGTGTTTTTACCCGGGCGATATGCCGTAGGATAGCGCATTTGCATGACCCATTTCCATTGCTTCGAGACGAGGAGGCGAACACGGCAGTTTCTTGACCAAAACCGCCAAAATGTGTAGAATTTGATTTAAGTTGGAAATCCGTGTACCCTATCAATTTAGGCAACCTGACGGAAGCGATGATGGCGCAACACCAATCTACAGTACATCTGGGATTAGGCGCGAATCTGGGTGACAGGCTGGCAATGCTGCGGAAGGCGGTTTTTGCCCTTGAAGCACTTGATCAGGTACGCGTTGTTGCTGTCTCCAGTATTTACGAAACCGAGCCTTGGGGCTTGACCGAACAACCGAACTTCTTTAATATAGCATTGGAGATTGAGACGGTGGCGACACCGCTTGAACTTCTGCAAATGGTGAAAACGTTGGAGATGCGGCTTGGTCGTTTGCCGAGTGTTCGGTGGGGCCCCCGCGTCATTGACATTGATTTGATTCTTTGGGGCGACGTGGTCATGGAGACGCATGCGTTGACCCTGCCCCATCAGCGTTTTCGAGAACGGGACTTTGTGTTGACGCCTTTGGCGGAAATCGCGCCTGATGCAGTGGACCCTATCACAGGCGATACGGTTCATGCCTTATCAGAGGCGCTCACATCGCAACCACTGACGCGATGCGCCGAAGCGATATATTCTTGAACCGCTCCGCTTGGAGCCCAACCAGGGACCGGGACGGGTACGTCACGGTTCAGGAAAGAGAATTATGGCAGCAGTAAATGCAACCACATTTCGCGAACTGAAAGCGAAGGGCGAGAAAATCAGCATGCTGACGGCGTATGACTATCCCACGGCTGTGCTGATGGACGAGGCGGGCGTTGATGCCGTGCTTGTCGGTGATTCCGTCGGTAATACCATCATGGGCTTGGACAATACGCTGGGGGTTACCATGGACGCGATGATGCACCATGTGACCATGGTGCGGCGCGGCCTTAAACGCGCCATGTTGATTGCGGACATGCCTTATCTTTCGTACCAGATTAGCCCCGAGGAAGCCGTGCGCAATGCCGGTCGTCTTGTGAGCGAAGGCGGCGCGCAAGGCGTAAAGATTGAAGGGCCGGTCGTTTATTTTGGCGACGTCATCCGCAGCCTTATCAAAGCGAGCATTCCCGTGATGGGGCATATTGGATTAACCCCGCAATCCCTGCATCAGCTCGGCGGCTACAAAGTGCAGGGACGAGGCGAGGAGAAGGCGCGCCGTCTGCGCATGGAAGCGCTGGAACTGCAAAGCGTCGGCTGCTTCGCCATTGTTCTGGAATGCGTCCCCGCCGAAGTGGCCAAAGAAATTACCCTCAGTTTGTCCATACCCACCATCGGCATTGGCGCCGGACCCGATTGCAATGGGCAGGTGTTGGTCTGTCATGACCTGCTGGGTTGGGGTCAGACGAAGTTTACCAAAACCTATGTGGACGTGCGCGAAGCCATGGGCGCTGCCTTTTCCGCATATCACCAGGAAGTCAAGGACGGCACTTTCCCTGGGCCGGAGCATTGCTACGAGTGAAGATAATTACGACGCCTGAAGCGATGCGCGCATGGTCGGAAGCGCAACGCAGGCATCCGGATATACGCATCGGTTTCGCACCCACCATGGGTGCATTGCACGAAGGCCACCTGTGCCTTGTGCGTGCCGCCGTGCACGAAAACGATGTGGCCGTGGCCAGCATATTTGTAAACCCGACGCAATTCGCGCCCAACGAAGATTTTGATGAATATCCGCGTCCCTTTGACGATGATTTGGCGAAACTGGAGGCGGAAAAGGTTGAGGTCGTGTATGCGCCCACGGCCGCCGACATGTATTCCGAAGGATACGCCACGTATGTGACCGTGGAAGGTGTGAGCAACGGGTTGTGCGGCGCCAGCCGACCGCACTTCTTTCGGGGCGTCGCCACCGTGGTATCGAAATTGTTTAACGCGGTGAAGCCGCATCGCGCCTACTTTGGTCAAAAAGATGCGCAACAATGCGCCGTCATAGAACGCATGGTGCGCGATCTGGACATGGGCATTGAGATTGTGACGTTGCCCACGGTTCGCGAACCCGACGGTTTGGCCATGAGTTCGCGAAACAAATATTTGAATGCCGAAGACCGGGAGAAAGCGTTGTGTTTGTCAAAGGCACTGTTCCACGCGGAAACGTTGCTGCGGAATGGTGAACGGAACCCGGACGTTCTTATAAGTGTAGTGCGTGATATGATGCAAGACGTAACCATAGATTATGTGGAGCTGGTGGATTCGGCGACAATGGCGCCTGTGGACACGGTAGCAGGCCCGGTAACACTGGCCGCAGCCATTGTCCTGCCCACGGCGCGGCTTATAGACAATGTAAGGTTTGATCCTGGCGCGCAACAGACGTGACCCGAGTAGTGTATCGGGCATATACAACCGCCGCCGGAAAGGAGTTGACACGCGTATGTTGGTAACCATGATGAAAAGCAAGGTACACCGGGCAACGGTGACCGAAGCGGACCTCAACTATCGGGGCAGTTTGACCGTAGACCGTGATCTGATGGATGCGGCAGGCATGCTCGAATATGAACAGGTTCATGTGCTCAACATCAATACGGGCGATCGCTTCGTCACCTATGTGATCGAAGGTGAACGGGGCAGCGGCGTCATGTGTTTGAACGGCGCTGCAGCACGGTTGGGCCAGCCCGGCGATTTGATTATCGCCCTTGCCTTCGTGCAGATGGACGCAAGCGAGGCCGCCGAGCACCACCCCGTCATTGTGCATGTGGACGAAAACAATCACATCACTGAAATCGAGTAACCGCAACAGAGCGTACTCTGTAATTCATTCCTCTTGCCACTTGCTTTGGGGATGCACCCACGGTGCGTAATCCAAGTTAAATATTCAGCATGGCAACATACTGCGTATTTTGCCCGTGGCGGGCATCCTTTGCAGTCGCTTTTCAGCTAACCAGTGCAAGCTCTTGTGGATGTTGTTTACCGATAATATGTTGGGTATAATGACGCTATAAGTATAATAGCCGCTACAAATACAGTTATTTAAGCCAAAGCAAATTGGTAGCAAGTCTGCCATTGAACATGGATAACGGACTTCTCCAAAACAGGTCTGCTTATTTTCGTGGAGCCGTTGTTTTAGAT
>SKQZ01000342.1 GCA_007118765.1 Candidatus Hydrogenedentota bacterium | reverse complement strand
GTGAGCCTGTGAAGATTGCGCCAGAGCAGGTGCTTTGCGCAGGCCGCCGGCTGACAGCGTGTTAGTACACGTCGAAGTCGGCGGGCAAGCAAAGTGCCTGATATGGTGTAAGATTCGCAGGTGCAACAGAAATCTTGTGAAATATGCGGGCTAGCCCGGTTTTTTCTGTGCCGCGGGTGATGTGGTACCATGCAGTTGTGGGCATTACAATACGAAAGGAGACAACGGATCATGAAAAAATGGTTGCTGATTGGCGCGGCGGCAGTGGCGTTACTGGTCATAGTCGCCGTTGTGGTGGTGCATTTGCAGTTGAGCGGCGCACTGTCCGGCGTGGAGCGTACAGTACGCCCGGGCGATGTCATGCCGCCTTTTTCCCTCACCGATTATGACGGCAACACCCATACGCTGGAACAATATGCAGGGAAAATCGTGGTGCTTGATTTCTGCTCCCATAAATGTCCTTTTTCCGTCGGAGTGGATCCCCATACCGCCGCGTTGTCGCATCAGTATGCCGATAACGATGAGGTGGTGTTTTTGGGGATAGACTCGCATTACGACACCACCCATGAGGAAATACGCGCCTATGCGGAGGAAGCGGGCCTCCCCCATCCAATCGTGCGGGATCCGGAAAACCGCTATGCTGATGCCGTGGGTGCACTGGTTACCCCCGATTTCTACGTTATTGACGCTGACGGCGTGCTTGCCTATCGCGGCGCGTTTGACAATCGCCTGCGCCCGGACAACGAAGGCAGTCGCCCTTATGTGGCCGACGCCATCGAAGCACTGTTAACCGGCGGCGAGGTGTCGCCCGACCATGTGCCGTCTTGGGGATGCACCATCAAACGCGCATCATAGCACGGTCGCTTACCCCGCAACGTGTGTCAGGAATGTGAGTATTTCGTTGGCCACCTTGCGCCGTTCAAAATCCCAGAAGATAATGTGGTCGGAGGTCTCCAGCCACACTGCATCCTTGTCCTCGGCGGGCAACTGCTCGAACACCGTCTCTGATGTTGTCGGATCGGTGACCGTGTCGCGTTTGGAATGAATAAGCAGCGTCGGCATGGTGATCTTTTCGAGCACACGGTCCGACTGCGCCTGCGCGGCAAGGATCATGGCGGTGCGGCCGCCCGCGGCGGGAATCCATGTGTAGGAGAGAATCTCGGAGCGCGCTTCAATGCGGTTCACCGGCTGAAATTGGGGCGGCCGATAGACCCAGTGAATCAACGGCGCCGCCATCCCCACCCATGTTTCCGGACGCAGGACATAATACCAACGATATGTGATGCGGTAGTAGGGCGCGGTCAGGATGAGCGCATCCACCGGCGTTTCGGCGGCGGCCAAGGTGGCCAGCGCCCCGCCCATGGAGTGCCCCAGCAGCACAACCGTATCATAACGTTCGCGCAATGCGTCGAGTTCCTGCGTCACGGCCTCGCGCAGCGCCTGGGGCGATGTCTGCGCAAATTCACGCGGCGTGGTGCCGTGACCCGGCAACAACATGGCGTGAACATGCCACCCCGCCGCAGCAACCTGGTCCGGCAAATCGTGAAAGCTGTTCGGCGTTCCCGCAAAACCATGCACAAACAGCACCGCTTTATCCGTATCCGCCGGGCCTACTGTGCGCGGCTCGCCGCCGGTCATGATGCCCGTTTCCGGATCGCGTGGCACTGATTCCTCATACTGCGCCACACGGTCTTCGGCAAACCGGTTCCAGAACATAAGACCGCCTCCCAACAAAAGCGCGACAACCAGTACAAGTGCGATGCGCATCATTGCTTTTTTTCCTGCATTGACCATACGAAGTTTGCGGTCGGGAAATGTGCGCGCCTACAACAGGGCGCGGCCCAAGCGCAGGTCAATTGTAGCAAAGATATTTATTGCCGCCCAAAACTGCGGGGATTGCGGTTATTGAATCGCATTCAACACCGCGTCGTAGTCGGGTTCTTGGGCGATCTCGGGAACGAGTTGCGTATAGGCCAGTTTGCCGCTGTTGTCAATAACGACCACCGCCCGCGCAAACAGTTCCGCAAGCGGGCCGTCGGTAATGGCAACGCCGTAATCCGTGCCAAACTCGGGATTACGAAAGGCGGATAATGCCGTTACGTTCTCCAGACCCTCCGCACCGCAAAAGCGGCCCAGCGCAAACGGCAGATCTTTGGAAATACACAACACGGCCACATCTTCAAGCGCGGCGGCCTTTTCATTGAACTGACGCGCCGCAGCGGCACACACAGGCGTATCAATGCTGGGAAAGATATTCAACACAAGCGTCTTCCCGGCGAATTCGGACGCGGCGCGTTCGCCCAGCGTGGCGTCGGTGAGGGTAAACTGAGGGGCGGTTTGTCCTGCGCCGGGCAGGTCGCCACTGGTGTTGCACGGGTTGCCTTGTAACGTTATTTGGGCCATTGTCTTCTCCTTCGTTGTTGACGGTTATAGCGCTTCATTTGCGTGCGACGAGACACAAGCGTCACATACGACAGGCTTTTTTTACGCACACAACCATGAAACGCTGTATCTGTGATGCGTGTGCAAGTAAACCCCGCGGGGCGGCGCTGTATTCCTGCCGGATGCGCTATTGTTTTAACAGCCAGACCTCGGCCATCCGCGACCACTCGCGCCAGTTGAGGTGGCTTTCATCCAGTTCGTCAAAGGTGATGAGAAGAGTGCCGTCTGCATAGTGTTCCGCAGGCACGGGAAAGTCCTTGAACCCGCCTTCGTCGGTGTCATAATCGGTGGGTGTCAGCGACACGCCGTTGGCCCGGGGCTTGGCGTCGCCGTACCCGGCAACACGCAGTAAATAGTCGGCCTCGGGATCGAGCAATTCATATTTCAGCCCCTCAGGATTGCTCATGGTGTGCCACCAGCCATACCGAAAACGGGCGCGGCCGCCATCAGGCGCCCAATACCCCGGCGTCGGCTGCCGATATTGCATCGGATGGCCGCCGGGGCCGCCGGTATACAGAACATTAGGCGAATTGCCCACGTTGCCCAAATCATCATAAAAGCTGCCTGCCCCGGGCTGCTGCCAAGTGGCAATTTCATGAAGACGCTTTCTCACGGCGTCGGCATCCTCCATTTCGCGCAATGCCGCGAATTCATCTTCAATCCAATAGCGGCTGTTGAGCGGTGTGTCAAGATATTCAAGCACAGCGCCCCGCTGCGTACTGTGCACCTGATAGGTTTCCAGGTCCGATTGCAATCCAATGGAATGCCAGAGGTCGTCCGCCAATGCGATAATCCGCTCCTTGAGATGATGCTGCACCCCTTCGGTTTCGGCCTTTTCGAGGATGGCAAGGGCCGCGTCCATGGCCTGTTCCGGATCGTCGGCATAAGTCAAAAGCGTCTGACACGCCGCTGTTTCAAGGCCCTGCTCGTAGATCAGGCGATACCGGGCATAGGCGTCCAGCGTGGCGCGGAGCAACAACATTTGCAGACGCCAGTTGGCCTTGTCGCCGCGCAGTTCCGCTTCCATGGTGTCGGCAATGCGCTCCCACGCATACAGGGCGTTGGTGATCCCGCCGTTTTCCATGGCGGGTCCCTCCCAATTCTGCTCCAGCGCCAGAATGGCATCCGCGCCGTCCGCCGCAAGATCAGGCCGCAAAAAACAGCGCGCATAATCCATCAATATCTCGCGCAACGGTTCGTCGGGATTCCAGCCAAGCCGGGTCCATACCATCTTGTTCACATTGTCGTGAGCGCCGTCGGAATACGTCAGGAATCCGTTGGTAAGCGGCGCAAACCGGTTGTGGATGAATTGCGAATGCCGGGGCTGTGGATTGATGCCCTGCCGGGTGTGTGCAATCGAGAACACAGGATCCAGCTGATTGTGCGGATATTGGCACCGAACAATATGCGTGATGTCGGGATAATGTCGAATGGGAAACCGGCTTGGCGTGCGGCGGCGGGTCTCGTACAGGTCGGGACTGCCGGGGCCATGCACCAAGCCCCCGAACCAAGTGCCCGGGGCTTCCTGTTCCAGCCAGTCATGAACATGGTCCACCCACTCGGATCGGAACCCTTGCAGCGACAGCCATACCGCGGCGTCCGGGTGATGACGCTGCAACAACTCGGCAATCTCCTCAAGGAAGGGCAACACCAATTCCGGCGGGTTGCTGCCGGGATCGCCGCCAGGGAAAAACACCGCGTCCACCCGCGGGCTATCGCGATAGGTCTTCTCATGAATGCGCAACGCCTCCTCACGCAACGCCTCGTCTTCCAAGTCAAAGGTGGCGGGAATCCACATCCAGAAATCGAGGCCGTATTGGCGGCAGATGTCGCTGATATGCACGTTCATTTCGTGCCGGGACATGATATGCACCGGACTGTCTTCGCCCCCGTAATTGGGGATGTTTTCAATGGCATTTGCGCCAAACAGGGCCAATTCACGAATGTACTGCTCATACTGATCGCGATCCCAGGCCGCATAGGTGTTGCCCCGTGCCCGATAGCCCAACTGGTGGCCGCGCAAAGGATAGCGGGGCGCCGTTTCGATGGCGATATCCGCAGGCACAAGAAATTGCCCCTCTTGCCATTGGCTCTTGCGCAGGAGATGGCCTGCTCCGTACAGGGTTGCGCGGGCATCCGCGGCTTCAATATGGAGACGCGGTGCGTCGGTCGTGTCCAGGGTTATGCGGAACCCCTCCGCCGCCATGGTCTCCGGCGGGGCCAGGGCGATGATAATGTGCGGCGCCGTTGCGGGCGGGCTGTCCGCACGATCCCATGTCAGGCCCGTGCGTTTTTCCACTTCCTCAATGAGAACGCGCACCGTATTCGCCACCACGGAATCCGTCGTGGTATCGTCCACAACAATCACCGCAGTCGAAAAGTCTGCCAACCCGTCGGCAAATACACTCAAGGCGCCGAGCGCCAATACCATGCCCGTAAACAACACGTGACGAAATACTCCTCTGATAATCATGACATCCTTTCGTTTGTTGTGTAGTATCATCAACTACGTTTTTGGCGCAGGGTGTTATGCCGTCCCGCGTGGTTTGCGCGCATCAAGCCCTTGCGCGCTGAGTGCGCGTATGCGCGTCATATTGTCGGGAATGCTTGCGTTGCTGCTGTACAGGCTTCCCGCATCCGCCACCAGTATGTCGGCGCCGGCGGCGACTTGTGCGGGGATATTATCGAAACTGACATTCCCCTCCACTTGAATGGGTATGGCGACATCACGGGCTTCAAGATAGGCGCGGCAGGCTTCAATCTTTCTGATGGCTGCGGGCGTCAGCCGTTGTCCGGCAAACCCGGGATTCACGGTCATGATCAAGACCAGGTCAAGACGTTCAAGGATATAATCCAGCACCTGCAGGGGCGTGGCCGGATTGAGGGCTGCGCCGGCGCGCATGCCGAGGGCGCGGATGAGGGCGAGGGCACGATCAAGATGGGAACAAGACTCCACATGCACGGTCACCAAATCAGCGCCCAGCTCGCTCATCTGACGAATTAACGCATCGTTATGCTCCGTCATTAAGTGGACATCAAAGGGCAGATCCGTTATGCCGCGCAGCTGGCGAAGCGTTTCCATTCCCATCGGCATATTGGGCGCAAAATGTCCGTCAATAATATCGCAGTGCAGATAATCGGCGCCGCTCAACTCCAGGGCGCGTACGCTCGCCTCAAGATGTTGTTGATTGGCATACACCAATGAAGGCGCCACAAAGACATCCGCATCGGGCGCGGGCAGCGGGGCCGGACCGAGCACACGGTCGGCGCAGGAACGCGACGCCCCTTCGGTGGCCGGGGCCGCGCTCTCAGTGCCAAACACTGATAAGGCATATTCGATGGAGGCGTCCATCTCCTGCTCCACCAGTTTGTCGCTATAATCGCGGCCAAGGGTCGGTCCGTCAATTGCCAAATAGGCCATCAGGTGTTCCCGTGGCGCCTTATGTTCAAACCGACGCAGGCTTTCACGGACAGCGGCAAGATCGATAATCCCGCGCACGCGATCCACGTCACTGAACCCGAAGGTGGAACAATACATGTCGTCTGTGTTCTGCAAATGCAGCTCTGCCAGCCATGGCGCCGCGGCCTCAATCATTTGCACCGGTTTTACCCGCGAAATACCCTCGGCATCGGCATAGCCATGCGCCGTATTGAGGCAAATGCCAATGGCCGCCGTTTCCGGCGTGTTCTGGTGATACTCCGACAGCGTGTCGGCGAAGTGCCGTATCTCTTCGGGCATTGTGGGCGGTTCGGCCATACACGCCATGGGCGCAATGGTCACAGTGTCAACCCCGTGTACCCATGCGTGATGGAGCAGACGTTTCATCCCGGTCAAGTACCGCTGTACGCCCGCGTTTTTGCTGTCCATACAATCGCGCAACACCGTTCCCGGCGGGCCGCCGACACAAGAAGCCCCCACCAGACCGCCCACTTCGATGAGCCGGGCAAAATTCCGATAGGCCGCCTCGTGCATGCCCGGCTCTTCCCGGAAAAACCCGCCCAACTCGCGGTGCGATGCAAACACGCTTGTTATGGCAATGTTGTGTGCGGCCGCTTCTTCACGCAAGGCCACAAACCATTGGTTCGGCAGGTGATACAATTCAAAGAAGGTGCCCAGCTGCGCCTTGCGAAGCCCGTGACGCTCCATGAGCGCAAACAACCAGGAATAGGAATAACGATAGGTGACGGCGTCAGTCTTCAGACCGACTTCTATAGTCAGAGCATGATTCATGATAGATGTATTCCCGGCAATACTGGCCCGCATATTTCACAAGATTTCTGTTGCGCCTGCGAATCTTACACCATATCAGGCGCTTTGCTTGCCCGCCGACTTCGACGTGTACTAACACGCTGTCAGCCGGCGGCCTGCGCAAAGCGTCTGCTCTGGCGCAATCTTCACAGGCTCACGACGAAACCTGATGAAAT
>SKQZ01000050.1 GCA_007118765.1 Candidatus Hydrogenedentota bacterium | reverse complement strand
GACAGGTGGTGCGCGGCAAGAGGAAGTAGAACTTCAAGAGAGAGTGCGTTCCCAAGTGGGAACTTGGGAACGAGTCGGTATAATCGTCTATGCGCGGAGGGCGCAAGCCCGACGCGGCAATGACGATTGTGTTTGCTGTGAAACTATCTTCATTAAGTGAATCGCTGCCCCGTGCAGGCGCTTATTTCCCGGCCCGCCACGCCAGCAAAATGAAATAAACCGCCTGGCGGTACTGTTTCCTTAATTCAAGGCATAGCGCTTAGCCTAACCAATACCTTTGCAGCATAAGTGGGTGCCGGGAAAAAATACCATTGACAGCGCCCCCTTATGCTGATAGACTGATAGACTAATGACACTAGGGTGTTTCCGGGAATGGACCCCGGGATGGGCTGACAGCAAAACCAACCAGACAGGAAAGGTATACACACATGAGCAATGAAAGTAAATGTCCGGTAACCGGGATGACCGCGAAGACGGTGGCGGGAAGCGGTACGTCGAATCAGGATTGGTGGCCGAACCAGGTGAACCTCAAGATTCTTCATCAGCACTCCTGCAAGAGCAACCCCATGGGCACGGGTTTCGATTATGCCGAGGAATTCAAGAAACTTGATCTGAAGGCCGTAAAAGAAGACCTTTACAAACTGATGACCGATTCGCAGGATTGGTGGCCCGCCGACTACGGGCATTACGGTCCGTTGTTTATCCGCATGGCATGGCACAGCGCGGGCACCTATCGCGTGAATGACGGACGGGGCGGCGCGGAAAGCGGCAGCCAGCGTCTGGCGCCGTTGAACAGTTGGCCGGACAACGTGAATCTGGATAAGGCGCGGCGGCTTCTCTGGCCCATCAAACAGAAGTATGGCAAGAAGATTTCCTGGGCCGACCTGATGGTGCTCGCAGGCAACTGCGCGTTGGAGTCCATGGGGTTCAAGACCTTCGGCTTCGCCGGCGGACGCGTGGACGTGTGGGAACCGGAAGAGGACATTTACTGGGGCAGTGAAAGCGAGTGGCTGGGCGATGAACGTTATTCCGGCGACCGCGACCTCGAAAATCCGCTCGCCGCCGTGCAGATGGGACTGATTTACGTGAATCCGGAAGGACCCAACGGCAACCCCGATCCGGTGGCTTCCGGCAAGGATGTTCGCGATACCTTTGCGCGCATGGCGATGGACGATGAAGAAACCGTTGCGCTTGTCGCGGGTGGCCACACCTTCGGCAAATGTCACGGCGCGGCTGACGCCGCCCATGTGGGCCCGGAACCGGAAGCCACGCCCGTTGAGGAGCAGGGGCTGGGCTGGAAAAGCAGTTATGGCTGCGGCAAGGCGGGCGACACCATTAGCAGCGGCATCGAGGGCGCGTGGAAGCCCCACCCGACCAAGTGGGATATGGGGTATCTGAAAGTGCTGTTCAAATATGAGTGGGAACTGGTGAAAAGTCCTGCGGGCGCACATCAATGGTATGCCAAGGACGTGGCCGAAGAGGACATGGTGGAGGACGCCCACGACCCGTCCAAGAAGCATCGGCCCATGATGACCACCGCCGATCTGTCCCTTCGTTATGACCCCGTTTATGAGCCCATTGCACGACGGTTCCTGGAAAACCCGCAGGCGTTCGAGGATGCCTTTGCTCGGGCATGGTTCAAACTGACCCACCGTGACATGGGCCCCCGGTCCCGTTACCTTGGCCCGGAGGCGCCGGAAGAAGAGTTGCTTTGGCAGGACCCGATTCCCGCGGTGGACCACGAACTGATAGACGCGAAAGACATTGCCGCGCTCAAGGATAAGCTGCTCGCGTCCGGGCTTACCGTGGCGCAGCTGGTCGCCACGGCATGGGCGGCGGCATCCACATTCCGCGGTTCGGACAAGCGCGGCGGCGCCAACGGTGCACGCATACGCCTTGCCCCGCAGAAGGACTGGGAAGTCAACGAGCCGGAAAAACTGAAGAAGGCGCTGGCGATACTTGAGGGCATCCAACAGGAATTTAACGGCGCTCAGTCCGGCGGCAAGAAAGTGTCCCTGGCCGACCTGATTGTGCTGGGCGGCTGCGCAGGCGTGGAGCAGGCCGCGAAAAATGCCGGCCATGCGGTCACCGTTCCCTTTGCGCCGGGACGCATGGACGCATCACAGGAACAAACCGACGAGGCTTCATTTGCCGTGCTGAAACCGGCGGCGGACGGCTTCCGTAACTATCGCAAGGCCAAATTCGCCGTATCCGACGAGGAACTGTTGGTGGACCGGGCGCAGCTGCTGACGCTGACCGCACCCGAAATGACCGTGCTGCTCGGCGGCATGCGCGTGCTGAACGCCAACCACGGGCAGTCCCCGCACGGCGTGTTCACCCAACGCCCGGAATCGCTGACCAACGACTTCTTTGTGAACCTCCTTGATATGGGCATGGAATGGAAACCGACCGAGAAGGACAAGGACATCTTTGAAGGCCGCGACCGCAAGACGGGCGAATGCAAGTGGACCGGCACACGGGTTGATCTTGTTTTTGGTTCCAATTCGCAGCTGCGCGCCATCGCCGAGGTTTACGCCTGCGCGGACGCACAGGAAAAGTTCCTCGCAGACTTCGTCGCCGTATGGGACAAAGTAATGAATCTCGACCGCTTCGATCTGAAATAGGCCCTTGCCTACGGCCCCACTGAACACCAGCATCCCCCGGCATTGTCGGGGGATGTTTTTTGATCTACAAATTGCTACGGCCTTGCCTGTTCTTTTATGCTTATCTCGTTCATCTGAACAGGTGTCGCTGTTTACCTGCGTAATTACGGCATGCCGGCTGCCCTACATCCGTCGCCGATTCACCGTGTGCTCCAGCACGCCGAAGTCGGCAAACATGCGATGTGGATGGGGTGGTGTGGGCGCCGCAGCCGTGTGACGAATCATGCGGGCCAAACATTCCGCCCGGGAGTCGGCAGCAATATGATTACCGGCAAGGACAATAAGCGTCTATGCTATCTTGACAACTTGCGCATCTTCCTGATGATGCTGGTAATTTGTCACCACCAGGCCATTGCCTTCGGCGCACCAGGCGGTTGGTATTACATCGTGAGAGAATCGGCGGATATGCTGTCCACCGTAGCGCTGGTGATTTTTGTTGGGGTCAATCAGGCTTTCTTTATGAGCCTTTTATTCTTTATCGCCGCTTATTTCACGCCCATTTCCTTGGACGGCAAAGGCACGCGCCGCTTCATCCGCGACAGACTGATACGCTTGGGCATTCCGCTTCTTGTCTTCTTCTTCCTGTTGAACCCCGCTATCATGTATCTGACGGCATATTTCCGGAGAGAAATACAAGTTGGCTTCCCGGCATTCATGTTGTATCACTCCCTGCAGTATACCGGTTGGGGTCCGCTCTGGTTTGTTTTGACTCTTCTGATATTCACTTCCGTATACCTGCTTGCCGTGTGTGTACACCATGCAAACACCGCGTTGACATGGCCGGGAAACATGAAGGTGCTTGCATTTGTGCTCGGGATTGGACTATTCACGTTCCTGTTACGCATCATCAATCCCCTGGGCAATAACCTGTTCGGCTTACAAGTCGCCTATTTCCCGCTCTATATCGCTTTCTTCATTTTCGGCATACAAGCGCACCGGGGATCATGGCTATCAAGCCTACATGGACGTCAGGCAACCCTGTGGTTCCGCATCGCTCTGGTCTTGATTGTATTGTTGCCCGTCATACTGGTGGTCGGCGGCGCCCTGCGCGGACAAGCCTATGCGTTTCGAGGAGGCCTGACGGCACAGTCGCTGGTCTATTCCCTGTGGGAGCCTTTCCTCTGCGTCGGCATCAGTATGAAGCTGCTCGTCCTCTTCCGCCACCGGTTCAATAAACACAGCACCGTCACCTCCCACCTTTCCAAAAGCACCTACACCGCCTATATCATTCATCCCTTCTTTGTTGTAACTGCAACATACTTTGCCCGGAACTGGCCCCTGCCGCCCCTGATCATACTGCTTATACTCTGTCCCGTCGTCATCGTTGTATGCTTCGCGGCCGCAAACGTATTGCGGCAGCTACCGGGCTTAAAGCGGGTGGTATGAAGTTCCGGACTCCCTATTGGATGTCTTCTTCCTGATAGACGAAGGCGCGTATCTCGTCCAGCGTGTCCACAATCAGACAAAACCGATACTCGAAGACCGTGTCCTTGTCCAGCGTCCTTGTACACAGGGGTGCAATATACCCTGTGGCGGCGGCATGGGTATCGCCGTGTGACGCGCCGTGAAACCCGCCAACGAACAGTTCCGCGTCCGGGCTGTAAACGCCCACGCCCCAGTCGTCTTCGTCCACCGTCGCCGCCCATTTTTCATGGGGAGTATCCACGCCCCAATACACCCAGGGCGGCCCTTGGTTCTCGATTTGCCGCAACGGAGCGCCGGTAAACGGCGCGTCGCCCTCATAGGTATACAGGCGGTTCAAATCGGCAATGGTATATACCGCCGGTATCTCCTGATGATAGGGAATAGCCTCCCAGCGATCGTCTGTTCGTTGCGACGTCAGTTTATTTGTCACCCATACCCTGTTCCCGTCAAGGGTGATCCATGTTTCAAAGACACATTCGGCGGCCTCGTTGTTCATGTCCCAGAGCAACGGGATTGTCTTGACATAAATGGTGTCGCCGTCGCTGGACGCCTCCACCACTTCGGGGCTGTTCTCGTAGGTATCGCCCGCACCAATGGGATTCCAGTTCCAAGACGACCAGGCGGGATGCTGTCCCTCTTCACGGCGGTCCAAATGTTGACCGGCATAGTAGGAGGCCTGCACCTGGCGGCCGCGATCAAAATTGTTAATGAGATTGCGTTCTTCGCCGGAAAGAGACAAATAGGTAATCATGCCGCCATAATCCAGATCGGCATGAACACGTAGAATGCCGTTGTCCAGTTCCAACGTTTCGCCAGGCACATAGGCACGTTTGACGGTCGAAGGGGTCGCGCTGCAACCCGCCAGAAAACAACCCAGGAGAAGGGACATAAGACAGGCCGGACGCAGTGTTTCCAACCATCGGCGCGCGTCGGCGGAATACTTTTTGGCAGTCATAAGCATTTCCATTTCATGTTTGGCCGGAGTCCCGGCGACTATAGTACCGTAATGATTTCGGCGGCGGCACGCTGTGAAGCGCCGGGGCCGCCGAGGCGATTCCGTATTTCTCGCAAGTCGGCGAGCATGCGGTTGCGTCGGTCGCTGTCTTCAATCAGTTCCAGCATGAGCGGCAAGATACGTTCGGGCGTCGCGTTGCGCTGAATGTATTCCGGGGCAATTTCGCGTTCCGCCAGAATATTGACCATGCCAATGTGTCGTACGCTCACAAGCAGACGCGCCAGATAATAACTGACGGGGTTAACGCGGTACATGATGCCGAGCGGCACACCGAACAGGGCGGTTTCGATGGTGGCGGTGCCCGAAGCAACAAGGCAGCAACGCGCCAACGACAGCGTGTCGTACATGCCGCTCACGCGGATGTCCACAGGCAATCCGTCGAACAACACACGGGCCTGTGCCGCCCGGGCCGCACTTGGACAGGGCGCCATGAACGTTGCGTCCTCATAATGTTTGAGTATGCCTTTTCCCACCGCCGCCATAATGGGCGCAATACGTCGGACCTCCTGTTCGCGACTGCCGGGCAACAGCCCGATGGTCAGGGGCCGTTCGGCATGGACGGGGGGCGGGGTGTATTGGGCAATCTGGTCGGCCAACGGATGGCCTACATACACACAGTCCACGCCTTTATCGCGATACAACGGCTCCTCGAAAGGAAAAATGACAAGCATTTTATCCACCAGCCGTGCGAGCGTGTCCAACCGTTTTCGTTTCCATGCCCACACTTGCGGGCTGATGTAATATACGATGGGGATGCCCAGCGGCTTCACGGCCTTGGCCAACCGGATATTGAAGCCGGGGTAATCAATGAGCACCAGACAATCCGGCGGGTCGCGGCGCAGTTGTTCAAGCGTATCCAGAAAAAGGCGGCGAATGGGCAATGCCTTTTTGAGCACCTCCACAAAGCCCATGATGGCGTCGCCGGCCAGATCGTACACCAGTTCCATCCCCGCCGCTTCCATGCGTGTCCCGCCCAAGCCCGCACATTGGATATCAGGCCTGGCCTCGCGCAGTGCGCGGATAAGATTTGCGCCGTGCATATCGCCGGACGATTCGCCCGCTATGAAGAACACCCGTTTCACTGTTGCGTCCGCATGTCGTCAATGATGCGCCACGCCAACTTCAGCGCGCGCAACCCGTCCTCACCCGACACCACGGGGCTGCCGCCGTTGCGCACACATGCAACAAAGGCTTCCAGCTCCAGTTTGAGCGGTTCTTCCTTGCGCACGGGCAACGGCCGGACGGCGATAAAGTCCATGGGATTGGCGTCGGGCGGAATCGGGCCGGGCTTTTTGCTATACACCAACACCTCCTGCGCACTGTAGTCGGTGGATACATAGGCGTTGGGGTCGAAGATGCGTATCTTGCGCATGCGTTCCATGGAAACCCGGCTGGCCGTGAGGTTTGCCACACAGCCGGAACCGAAACGAAGCCGCACATTGGCGATATCTTCCTCTTCAGAAAACACCGGTACACCGACGGCATCCACGCTTGTAACCTCCGCGTCGGCAAGCCGCAACACAATGTCCAAATCGTGAATCATGAGATCGAGCACCACACTCACATCCGTGCCGCGCCCGGGAAAGGGACTGAGCCGGTGACACTCAATAAAGCGCGGGGTCATTGCCGCATCGAACAAGGCCATTACCGCGCCGTTGAACCGCTCAATATGACCCACCTGCAAGACACGCTGTGCGTGTCGGGCCGTCGCCACCATTTCTTCGGCCTCGGCAACGGTGGCGGCCATCGGTTTTTCCACAAGCACATGCACACCTGCTTCGAGGGCTTGCTGCACAAGCGG
>SKQZ01000105.1 GCA_007118765.1 Candidatus Hydrogenedentota bacterium | reverse complement strand
TGCATAGTTGTTTTCACCAGAAGTTCGTCACATAAGGTTTACGCCGTCCGACCTGGTTTTGCCGCACTGGGGTGCGGCGTTCCCAGGACCCCAAACTATCCATCGTCATTGCGAACAGCATGAAGCAATCTGGACTTTTCGTACATGCTCTTACGCCATCTCAAGCACTTCGCCTGTCCGCCGACTTCGACGTGTCCCGACACGCTGTCAGCCGGCGACCTGCGCAAAGCGCTTGATCTGACGCAATCTTCGCAGGCTCACCACGAAACCTGGTGAAATATCCGGGTTAACCACGGCTGAGTTTTGCTTTGAATCGCTTAAGAATGGCCTGGGTGATATGCGTGGGATTTGTTTCGTGGATTGTTTGAGCAATGTGTTCAGCAATATTTTGAGGAATACCACCCGCGGTATTTAATGCAAGGAGTAACTCCAATCCCCAAAGCAGAGGAACACCTTCGGCCTCGCAAAGGCGTCGAAGACTTGTATCATTCGTTACGCACGTCAAACCATGACGCTTTGCCGTCAACAAACACAATGTATCCTGAAATGAAATGGAAGTGATATTGCTTGCGGCGAAATAGGCATCCTCGATTTCAGGTTCAATGACAGATAGTCCAAGTTCGATAAGTTCGCCCGGTCCGTTAATGTCACGAAGTTCTTCGACAACCGGAGATACGACATACACCGGGCCGACATACCGTGATACGAGCTGCAACACTGTACGATCCGCATGTAAAAAGTCGATCAGGACACAGGCATCCATTATCATCACCCGGGTTGTGTGCCCAGGCTTTCTCACCGTAATGCCTCCCAACCGGCAAGACGTTCCTGCATGGCCTCAACCGAGATGCGCAGCATTTCCGCTCCACGGCTGGCGCTAATCTTTTCGCTCTCAATCGCTTCGCGGACAAGCCGGCTGAATTGATCCTCACAGAAGTCAAAGGGCTGCAAACCGCAAGGTTCAGCGGGATCAATTCCCATGGGCTCCTCTTTGTAGGAAAGTTTGCGATTAAACCGTCTCTGATACGCCACATTGAATCTGGCCCAAATAGACTTGTCGGCGACTCCCTGGTCTATGAGCCGCGCAAGGACAGTCTTGTAGCTCACGTGAAATATGCGTTTCACCTTGAACACTCGGTCCACGGCGTCTAACCCGGCGGCATCCTGCCATTCCCGTCTGAACCCTTCATCAGGCATCAGAAAGTGGCCGGCGAAAAGGTTCGCTTCCTCTTCTTCTTTCTTGTTCTCTTGAGTCTGCATGACGTCATACGCGCTTGGATGTAATATGAGATGCCCAAGTTCGTGGGCCGCACTGAAAATGCGGCGCTCAACGGAGATGCGTTCCCAGACATTTACAGCGATAGCGGGTCCACCATCTTCTTCACCTATGGACAGGCCGAAGAAACCGTTCGACGCCATGGCGAGCGCAAGCACCTTTACGCCTGCGCTCTCCAGTAGCCCACAAATATCGTGTATCGGTTCTGCAGAGTGAAGTCCGAGTTTGTTTCGACACAGTTTTGCCGCTTCGATACTATGATGTCGGTCAGCGTGATTGCGAACATCCGACAGCGCAAATGGGGTTCGCCTGTCGAGTATAGCTTCCAGCCAGCAGAAATCATCCAGCCAGCGCGATACGTCCGCCAGTATATTCTCGCGATTTTGCGTACGCCTTGAACTGCGAAATCGAACGGTTTTGAGTTCTCGCGTAGGCGTGAAAAGGTCCTGCAAGCGCACGTCCAGCGCATGCGCAATAACCTGTACGGTGTTGACCCGCGGCTCGTTTCGGGCGTTCTCAAGGTTTTTGATGGCGGGTACGGATAGGCCGGCCTTACTCGCGAGGGCGGACTGACTCAGTCGCTGAGCGGTACGAAGTCGGCGAACGTTATTGGCAAGTACATTCAGGTTCATGATGTGATTTTCTCCTGTACTCCCGTATTATATCATACTTTACAAATCTGTCAAGTGGTATAGTTTGCGATTTTATCTTTCGACACTTTCCCCGCCCCTTCCGGTAAGTAACCCAGAATGCCAGGACACGTCGAGGTCGGCGGACAAGCAAAGTGCTTGAGATGACGTAAGATTCGCGGGCGCAACAGAAATCTGGTGAAATGTCCGGGGTACTGGAGCCCCTTGACTTGAGTGCAATTCTGAATGTCGTTGGAAGAGTTTATCCGGCTGGTACAATCCATATTCCGGAACGCCTGGTCTTTTTCAGTAGGCATGTGAACGGCTTCGCAGTCATGTCCCCGTGCAAGAGGATGCGCCCGCATGGGCGTGACATGCGGGCGCACCGGATGGCCTCACCGGAGTAGTTCGGGTCCTGACATCTGCTTCGGCGGGGCGCTCAGTCCCCCATGATTATCTTCTTGCAGTACGCAACCCATTGACGCGCGTCGGCGGCATCGCTGATGCCGGTCTTGCACCATACCGCAAAATGCATGGCGTTGTTGGTGAGCGGGTTGTAATTGCGCTCGCCAATGCGGTTTCTGGCGCGTTCCACGGTTTCCTCTGGACTGTAGGGCGCGCCCTGTCTTGCTTCCGACGCTTGATCTTTACTGGTTGTCGCTGGTTGATCGGGATCGGCGCTGTCGCTGTTTTTACGGGCGGCCCGATTATGTGCCTGTGTATGCAACCCACAGTATTCCAGCACGAAGAGGCGCATATCACAGCGAAGGAATTGTCTCAGGGTAGTTTCCTGAATCTCCCCATGCTCTGCGTCAAGATCGGACGTTTCGGCTGTATAATGGATAACCCAGCCCCTGCCGGCATAGATGCCGTAATGCTGATAGATGCCATGATCAACCCCGATGATGTCGCCCTGTTCCAATGAGACTGTCTGGCTTTCCCCATAACCGCATGGGAAATCGTAGTTTTGCTTATCATCATCCTGCTCTATCTCTTTACGAAGTTCTTCAAACAGTCTGGAAATGTCTCGGGGGAGGTCCATAGGCTTATCTCCTGTTTTGACGTCGCCCATTTCGGTTGCGTCCGTACGCAAATTATACGCGGCGCGTGTTCCATACTCCGGAACAAACAAGAATGCTCACTTCGCCTGCCTGTGGCCAGGATATAAGAGCGTGTATGAAAAGTCTCTTCACCATTTTATCGTATGTTGTGAACTTCTTTAGATTGCGTCGCTTCGCTCGCAATGACGATCACGGTTTTTACCGTCATTGCGAGCGAAGCGACGCAATCTGGACTTTTCGTACACGCTCTAAGCATGAAGATGTTGTCTTGCCGTCTCGTGTGAAGTAGACTTGCGGGCGCGCCCGACAGGCGTTATACTATGCAGCGCAAAAGCGTTGCCTGGCGAAGCGGTCGGACATGTTGACGCCGTTCTGGCTTCTGGAACGGGGACGCGGTAGAATTGAGGGCATGATGCCAAAGAAGAAAGATCCCTATGCGAGCGCGGGCCAAAAAGTCATTGGCTTGTATGCGCTGTTATTGTTTTCCGGGCGGCGTTATTCGTTGCCCCAGCTGGCGGGCTTGTTCCATTGCTCGAAGCAGACGATACTGCGCATGATGGAACAGATTGAACTGAATCACCGGCTGGAGATTGAATCGTGGTTTGAGGGCGGACGCAAGTGGTACCAGGCGCGTCCACTGCGGCAGCGCCCCAACGTGACCCTGCGCGTGGAGGATATCCAGCAGTTGCTGTTGTGTCGCGAGATGGTGTGGCGGCTATTTCCCGCGCCTTTGCGCGAGCAACTGGGCGACACCATCGCCAAGACGGCGGTGTTGCTTCCTGACTACGACGAGCGCGACATCGCGCTGGAATCCATCGCCCATTTTCAGCCCAAGGGTATTGTTGACTACTCCCGGTCGCAGCCGCTGCTGGCCGCCTTGTTCCGCGCCATACGGGAACGACGCGTATGCAGAATCGGCTACCGCGCACCCGAGTGGCCGCGTAAACGAACTTTGGAAGTGGCGCCCTACCGTTTTGTAATCTTCCGGGAGGCCTTTTATGCCAAGTGTCGGCCCGTGTCCGCACTCGCACCACCCGAACCAAAAAAAGATCGTACCCTCGCTGTACATCGCATGTCTTCGATTACACCGACAGGACAATCCTTTTCACTCATTGAGGACGACGATAAGCGTGCCGCCGATGCTTTCGGGTTGGCACGGGAAGCGCCTTTTCGTGTCGTCGTGGAGTTTATTCCCAAAGCAGCCGTGTACGTGCGCGAACGTATCTGGAGTAAAGACCAGCAGATCACCGACCTGCCTGATGGCGGCATTACCCTTGAATTTACCGCGACCAGCCGCCCCGAGGTGTTGGCATGGGTGCTCAGCTTCGGCGGGGAGGCGACGCTGCACGCACCGGAAGATATTCGCTTGGAGCTGTGTGAACGGCTGCGTATCATGAGCAAATCCCACCAAAAAGACCAAAGAAAATAGACCGCTTGTTTTCTTCTGTCTGTGCGTAAGAAGTTTTGGATAAAATCAGTTTCAAAGGGCTGGGGAAATTTTGTTGACCCGCGGTCGCTTGTTTCTAACTTTTAGCGTAGCGAGGCGGAATCACCGCCAAGGCAGCTCATTCGAGAAGGGCGGATCCCCATGCCGGCCAAACCGGGAATACCCGCCCGCCATGACTATGAATACGAGCGATGCGGTGTTTGTAATGTGTTCATGGCGGTGGAGCCATTGGCAGGCAAACGTTAAGTTGCAATAATCGAACGCAAAACAAAGACGGACTGGACGCTTTTTCTTGAACAAATTGAACACCGCTATAACGAAGATGATTAAATCGCATTCGTTATGGATAATTTGAACACATATACCCCCGGTTCTCTTTACGAAGCGTATACACCGATATTGCCATGGCGCTTTGGGATGGTTTCGAGTTTGTCTATACACCCAAACATGGAAGTTGGCTGGATGTGGCAGAGATTGAACTGAACGTTCTCATCAAACAATGTTTGGACAGGCGGATAGACACTATTGCCACGGTTAAATCCGAAGTGGATGCATGGCAGAACGAGCGAAACAACATGGATGCGACAATAAACTGGCAGTTTACAACCGCTGATGCAAGCGTGAAATAAAAGCGGTTTTATCCGACACTTGTTGCTTGACTAGACGTTAGTGTTTCATGACGCAGCGTCAGGGTTCGGGGTTGGAAAGCGGGCGTTGACCTCGCGTTGCCATTCTTGCAGCATTGCGAGCAGCGCGTCTCTCTTTTCCGGCATTGTCGGCGCGAGATTATTTTGCTCGCCTATGTCATCGTCCAGATTGTACAGTTCGACGCGGTTGTCTTCGTAGAACTTAATCAACTTCCAGGGCCCTTGCCGTATTACCGCGCCGGGCGCGCCGCCCTGGTTGCCGTAGTGGGGATAATGCCAGAAGAGCGGCCGGTTGTCCGGTAATGATTCGCCGCGCAGCAGCGGCGCAAAACTGACGGCGTCGCAGTGTTGTTCCGGCCGTTTTTCCAGCCCGGCCATTTCCAGCATGGTCGGGTAGAAGTCCGTACTGGTTACCGGATGGTCGCATTCGCTGCCCGGGGCAGCAACGCCGGGCCACTTCACGATCATGGGCACGCGGATGCCGCCTTCATAGAGCCATCCTTTGCCGGCGCGGAGGGGAACATTGCTTGTGGGCGACCCTTCGCTGGTGGACAGACCGCCATTGTCGGACATGAAGATAACCGCTGTGTTATCGGCCAGTCCCTGTCGCTCCAGCGCATCAAGGACCGTACCCACTGCTGTGTCCATTGCTTCTATCATCGCGGCATATACGGCGTGGTTCTGTACCTGCCGCGCTTCGCGTTCGCCCTCGGGTATAAATTCAGGGCCGTCATGTTGCACCTGGCGGGCCTTTTCCTCGTACTTCTCAACGAGGTGCTCCGGCGCCCGCAGCGGCGTGTGCGGCAAATAAAACGAGAAAAACAACAGAAATGGATCATCATCCACGCCGTCAATGAAATCAGCGCATTCCCGGGCCAGCCGCTCCGGCAGATATTCGCCGTCGGGGCCGTCTTCCAGTTTCGGGTTTTGGTAGGGCGCGAAATACGAGTGCGGGCTGCCGCGGTGATAACCGCCCTTGTTGATCTCAAAGCCTTGGTCTTCGGGAAAATGTCCCTCGCCGCCCAGATGCCATTTTCCCGCGAAAAACGTTCGGTATCCCCCGTCAAGCAACGCTTCTGCAATGGTAACTTCGTCCAAGGGCATTTGCTCTTCGTAGGGCGCGGGCAGCAGCGGCTTATGGCGCATACCCCCGAATCTATGGACAGTATCGGGCTGTGGCGCGCCAAACCAATCGGTGGTCGCCATTCGCGCGGGGTATTTACCGGTCATAATACTGGCCCGTGTGGGACTGCACACTGGAGCGGCCGCATACGCCTGGGTGAATCGCATCCCTTCGCGCGCCAACCGGTCAATATGCGGGGTTTCATAAAACTCGCTGCCGTAGCAGCCCAAGTCGCGCCATCCCGCATCATCCGCCAGAATGAAAACAAAATTCATTTTTTCTTCACCCCGCTGTTCCGTCGCCCACATTGGTTTTGCGCAGAAGGCCGAACCCAAGGCTACCGCTTTCATGAAATCCCGTCGCTGCATAATGTTATCCCTTGTGATCATGCCGTAACCATTTCAGATTGCCCGTATCTTTACCAGATATGCCACTGTATCGTCGCATTCAGCGTAACATATTTTTCCCGTAAACAAAAAACTTCTTGGCGAGTGCCGATATTACACGCTGGAGTAGCCATAATGCTTTCGCTGCCTACCGACGCGTCTGTCAAGATAGCCTTTTTTTGGTTTATGCCCCAAACTTTTTGTCGGCCCCAAATAGCCCGCTCTTTTTCTTCTGTCTGCGTGCAAGTTTTGGGTAAAAGACGTGTCAAAGAAAGGGGGAAATTTTGTTGCCCCGCGGTCGCGTGTTTCTAACTTTTAATGGAGTGTGTTTTACAACGAAAAATCAGTGTAATA